>CAYMLT010000339.1:0-3763 GCA_964391265.1 uncultured archaeon | reverse complement strand
GTGAGGAATTTCGTACGGGATTATACTGCCGCGGAGCGGCTTACTTGAACAATTTGTTGCAGTCGGATACTTGCTCGTGTGTTTTCTGTTTTCGAAATCTAATAGCGGTAGGAATCAGATATAGTTTTGAGAGCCGGTGTAGTTGACCCGCAAGTACCGCTGAACAATTAGTTAGCATAGAAAAGATGTAATTAAAACTGAAGCAAGGATACTCTAAAATGGAAATCGTACGCAAAACAAAATCAGCGTTGCCATTACTATGGAAAATTTGGGCTACACTTGCAATTGTAATTCTATTTGGGGCAATTATTGATATTAACACTATTATTTATTTATTATCAAAAGCAGAATTTAGTGAAAAACCAGGTTTAATTTTTTTTAATTTTATTAGATTTATTGTTTGTGGATTAGGGCTTTACGGATTATATCTTCTTCGTAAACGACTGACAATAAATAATGATGATTCAAAATTAAGCATTGCCATTCAATTTGGGAAATTAAAAACAAATGAATATTTTCCTTCTCCCAATATAAAAAGAAAAATAATTACATGGCGTATTGTTTTTCTATTAATTATTATTTTATTTAATCCATTACTACCTTTTCCATTTCATCGAAATATATGGCTTATTGTTGATATTTGTACATCAATAATATTTATTTGTTCATACTTTCTTTTAAAGATGCCCGTAACAATTATATTATGCGATAATTGTGGCACAGTTCTAAAGGAATATGATTTTTATGGTGGGTATTACAAAAATTTCAATACTGATGTTAATGGTGATTTTATTGGTAATGAGTTATGTTATTGGTGTGTTAAAGAATTAATTGAATCTGAAGAACTTGAAATAAAAGATAGAGATCCTTTAATAATAAAGGATCAAAAATAAATTTAATGTAATTAAAAAATTTGAACATCAATTGCAGCTTGGTGTTAGATTTTATCTGGGCTATAATAAAGTAAAAGAAGTATATGGAATATAATGCAGATATATTTCGCACACAATTTCCTATTGTGAAAGATTTTTTATATCATTTGACTTGTTATAGAGAATTACATCGGATTTATCAAGACAGAAATTTAAAGTCTGAGTTTTGGACACACTCAATTGATGCTCATATCTTACATGCTACTATTTTATGGTGTATGGTTTTTGGATCGCATAGTTTCAATCCAACACATTGGAAAAAATTAGCTATTAGAGACCATAAAAAGTTGGAAGCAAATTTCCGTAAAGGTCTTTTTACAAAAACTGGACTTACCCAAGAAAAATGGGACGCTTATTGGAACGATATCAATAATTTTCGTGGAGGTTATGCGGCTCATCGTGAGCTTAATTATTCAAAACCTGTCCCTGTTTTTAAAACTGCAGAAGAAATTGCTTATTTCTATGATGAATGGATTAGAGAAATAATTAAGCCAGACATTTTTGAAGAGCCTCCACTTAAAGAATCTGTTCTCTTGTGGCAAAAAGAGATTAGGCCTTTGGTAAATTATTATTTAACAGATAATGTTTTTAAACATAGTAAAATAAGGGAAATAATCAATAAGATTAAAGCTTTTTTAAACTGTGGAAATTAAAACAAATCACCGCGGATAAATCCGCTTATAATATAAAGAGTGGAGGAACGTATGAATGTTGATGAATATGCAGAAAAGATAGTTAATGATTTTATTCATAATATAACAGATCATATCTTTTTAAATATTCAGCATAACGAAAATTTAATGCGTGAATATCAAACCCAGGTTAATCGTGCTTCGTTAGAAGCAGTTAATATGGCAATTGGCAGGAAAGTCAAAGAAAAATTACATCTTGAGAATGATGGGCAAAATGATCATCCTAAAAGCAGCCTAATAAAATGTTATACTTATCATAAAACGAGATAATTATGAAAATTTTAATGAAAATTCCAATTGGTCTTGCTGTTTTTCTTACTTTTACTGTTACACTTGTATCTACTATTACAATTTACCCAAAAAAAATACTTCAGTATTGTCATTTTTTTAACCTTTCTCTATGGCCAACAATAATCACTTCGATGATGCCGTTTGTCATGCACTGGTCAGACTGGTATGATGCAACAGATAATCAAATTAGAAGCAATGCCCTTCAAACATCATCACGCATCAAACAAGGAAATGTGAAAGGTTTATTGAATAAAATAAAATATTTAAAAGAAAATACCTGATAAGGAAGTTGAATCAGATGTGTACCGCATATAGCAAAGTAATTTTAAGTCTTAAGTTTCTATAAACGAAAATGTGTAAATGGTAAGGAAATTTCTGCCGTACATGGAAGATAGAATTCCACCGCTATATGATTCACCATTTAGTGGGAATACTCGTACGTGATGTAATAACCTGTCCAAAAAAGCAGTGGAGAATAAAGCTATAAGTTCATATTCCAATCTCATATCCCCAAAATCAAATCCTCCAACTCCTTAACATCAAACGGCTTCTGCAAAAAACCATCCACCCCAAGTTCAAAAGCCCGCTCTTTATTGCCCTTTATCCGCGACGCAGTTATCATAACCACATAACACAAAGGAGAATGACTCTTTAGCGTTTTCAGAATCTCAAATCCCGATATATCACTCAGATTTAAATCCAGTATAACAATCTCAGGCTTCTCAGAATAAAACATTTCCAATTAAAAGTAAAACTTGACAAATCGGTTTGTGTTATTATTATATTAATGGCAATCTTAAAACAGGAGCTGGCACATGATCACCATTGAAAAATTAAACGAACTACCGGAAAAAATAAAGAATGAAGTACTTGATTACGCTGAATACCTGGTCTCGAAATATAAAACTGAAGTTAAAAAAGACAGTTTCATAAAATGGACAGATGTAAGTACCAGAGGTTCTTTCACAGGCGAAAGCGCGACAGAAACAGTTCTACGGAACCGTGAGAATGAGAGATGGTAATCTTCTTAGATACCTCCTCGTTAATAAAAAGATATATTGAAGAAAACGGCAGTGCTTTGGTTGACGGATACTATGTTCAGGAGAACAAAATCTGTATTTCGCCGGTAACTGTTATTGAAATAAATTCAGCATTAAAAAGAAAAGCCCGCGACGGAAGCATTACTGAGGATATATATAATAAAGCTGCCGGTTTCTGGAATGCTGATTACCCGCAATATGAAATAATTCCCTATAGTGATATCCTGATTGAAAAAGCAATTTCAGTTATTGAAAATCATCAGGTAAAAACCCTCGACAGTATACAAATAGCTACTGCTTTTTTATCGGAGGCAGATAAATGCGTTACCTCTGATGAAAAGATGTTCAGAGTGTTTCAAACCGTTTTACCGGATAAAGCGGTGTTTATTTAAAAATGTATTCCGAAGAAGATTACATACAGCTCCCGGCAGTACAGCATTATGTGTTTTGTCCCCGCCAGTGCGGACTTATACATATATACGGCTTGTGGGCGGAAAATTTGTTAACGGCACGGGGAAATGTTTTGCACGAAAGAGTGGACTCTGAAGAAGACGAGAACCGGGACGGCAGGCATATTCTCCGCAGCCTTACAAATAATAAGTAAAAAGCTCGGGCTTTCAGGCAAGGCTGATGTTGTTGAATTCACGGAAAAAGACAGAAAGACATCTGCTTTTCTTGTGGAGTATAAATCCGTGTAATCACCAAAATAAAATTTCCTAAAAATACCGAAGTAACATTTCCGCTTTAAATAGTCAGGATAACCTTTCAGAAATAAGATTATCATTACATAATTTATAAAGGATTATTT
>CAYMLT010000338.1:0-3783 GCA_964391265.1 uncultured archaeon | reverse complement strand
CGGGGAGACTCTTTTCCGCAAGGGTGAAATAGAAAAACGCCATATAGAAAATATTCTCATAAGACAGGAACATGGAGACAAAAGAAAGTTCGGTCAGATAGCTGTAGCTCTTAAATATGCCAACCGCTTAACAGTTCTGTCTTACCTGAAAGAACTGAAAAAGAACCGGAAAAGAAAAGACAAACCTGAAGAAACCGACCAAACCGACAAATAACTCACGCGACGACGCAACGACGCTACGGGCGATTCAATAAAATCCAAAAAAAAAGACTTCCGTGAAAAAACCATATTACACGGAAGTCATTAAAATATTCATTAACCGTCCCGCCCGTAGCGTCGTTGCGTGAGGTCCTGAACCCCGGATCGCTTAATGGAAAAGCCCGTTTATCTCCCTTGAATACTTCTCGGTAATTACAAAACGCTTGATCTCCTGTTTCTGCGACAGCTCATCGCCCACCTCAAATGGTTTATGGAGTATTGCGAATCTTGAAATCCGTTCAAAATCACGGAAATGGTTTCTGTGGCTTACAAGGTCATGAATTTCATGATTAATCAGGTCCTTTATTTCCTGACTTTCAAGCATTGCATCTTCAGTGGCAAAAACAAGATGATGCTCTTCACAGTAAATTTTCAGGTTTTCGGGATCCGGAACGATCAGGGCCCCGAGGAATTTCTGATCCTGCCCGACAACCATCGACTGCATAATGTAAGGCGATTCCTGTATTTTTTCTTCAATCGGGTTCGGTTCAATATTTTCACCGCCCATCAGTACAATGGTATCTTTGGCCCTGCCGACGATTTTAAGATGATTGTCATAGGTAAGCATTCCCAGATCGCCTGTATTCAGCCATCCGTCCGGCCCAAGCACCTTTGCAGTCTCTTCAGGCTTTTTCAGATAACCTGCCATTACCTGCGGCCCTTTTGCCATAACAATACCCTTCTGTCCGGGTTTCAGCACATTCCCGTTTTCATCAACAATCCTGATCTGCATATTCGGAAATACAGGACCTACAGTCCCGGGAACAGGCCTTTTCTGTTTGCGCACACCAAGGACAGGAGCTGTTTCGGTCAGCCCGTATCCTTCAAGCAGAAGAATCCCGGCAGCTGCAAAAAAATCATCAACAGCCGAAGGAAGAGCTCCTCCGCCTGAAACACCGGCAGTAAATCTTCCACCGAGTTTTTTCTTTATTTTGCTGAATACAAGAAGATTCCCAAGGCCCCTTAACGGCAGCAGCAAAAGCCATGGGATAAATCCGGCCAGAAAATCCAGCAGCCGGACACGTCGTTTGAATCGGGGCAAAAGACCTTTAACCAGAAACCCGAGTTTTGAATGGATGCTTCCAACACTGACAAAAAACCTGAAAAGCGCAAACTTGATACCGCCTTCCGATTTTATCTTGCGGTAAACACCATTCATTATTACTTCCCAGATCCTGGGGACAGAGGCCATCCATGTGGGTTTTACATTTTCCAGGTCGGCAATAAGCACCTTGCTTACGGGTTTTGAATAGGCAAGAGTCGAAGCCGTGCCGAGAGCCACATACTGCATGATTCTTTCAAAAGAATGCCATACAGGCAGCACGCAGAGCCAGATATCTCCGGGGCCTACATTTATCAGTTTCGGCACATTATTTACCTGATTCATGAATGCTTCCTGCCTGAGCATAACGCCCTTCGGTTCTCCGGTCGTGCCTGAAGTAAAGATTATTGTAGCAAGATCATCAGGCCTGCTTTTTTCAATTTCCGCAAGAACAAGATCCTGGTTCTTTTCAAGCGCTTTTCGGCCCTTCTGTATAATTTCATCAAATTTCAGAAAAGATACCTGCATAAAAACCTTTTTATGTTTATCCGCATTTTCAGGAAAATCAAAAAAGATAACAGTATTCAGTTTTTTAAGGTTTTTACTGTATTCTTCAAGTTTGACAAGCTGCTGTTCATTCTCCAGTATGGCAATTCTGCAATCGGCAAACTCAAGGATATAGGCAAGTTCCTTCGCAGGCGAATCACATCCTCTGGGAACATCAACCGCACCCATACACTGAATACCGAGATCTGCAACAAACCACTCCTTTCTGTTTTCCGAAATAAGTCCGATGTTGCTTTTTCTTTCCGTCCCCAGGTCCATAATACCTGCTGCAAACTCCTGGGCAGACCTGAATAATTCGGAGAAAGCAGACGGGTGAAAATTTCCATCTGCATCTTTCCATAACTGAGCTGTTTTTCCGGGATATTTTTCTGATATATTTTTTAATAATAATGGTACAGTATTTACCATATACGGTCCCCCTGTAACAATTATTATCATTACCAATTATATATTACTGTTTTTGTAATAAAAAATAAACTGTATAAATTCGTAAATACAGGTATAATTATACCGTAGATTTGCACAAAATGCAAAGAGGAGATTCAAATGCCGGAATATGTTCTGGCCGTGGACTGCGGCACACAAAGCCTCAGAGCTGTGATTTTCAATGAAAAAGGCGAAACAGAAGCGATACAGAAAATAAATTACCATCCATACAAGTCACCGAATCCTCTGGAGGCTGAACAGGATCCCCGGGTCTATCTTGATGCACTGACTGCAGCCTGCCGGAAACTCTCGGCAGAGAATAAAAAAATCTGGCAGAACCTGAAAGGAATCGGTGTCGCGACCATCCGGGACACTCCCGTATTTGTCGACAGAAACTGCAATCCGGTAAGGCCGGCAATTGTCTGGCTTGATGAACGCCGGACGCCTCCCCATTATTCAGCAAAAGGACCGATGGGCCTGATAATAAAAATGATAGGCATGGAAGAAGCTATAAAGATAACCGGAATGAGCGGCAAGACAAACTGGGTCCGCTATTACCAGCCTGAAATCTGGGAAAAGACTGACAAGATACTTATGGTGTCCGGATATCTTAATGCCCAGCTTACGGGCATGTTTACTGATTCGGTTGCTTCCCAGATCGGGCATATTCCTCTGGATTTTAAAAGAAGACGCTGGGCCAGGGGAAAAGAGAGAAACATGCAGGTTTTCCCTGTAGAGGATGACAAACTGCCCCTTTTAACAGAAGCCGGAGAGACTATCGGACAAGTCACCGGAAAGGCATCCGAACTGACCTCCATTCCGGAAGGACTTCCTGTAATAGCCTGCGGCTCCGATAAAGGCTGCGAGACGCTTGGAATGGGTGTTCTGGACAACAACTCTGCCTGCCTCAGTTTCGGCTCGGCAGCGACCGTTCAGACAACGACAGACAGCTATTTTGAGCCGATCCGCTTCATGCCGTCCTACCCTGCCCCGATACCCGGCTATTACAACCCGGAAATCCAGATCTACCGGGGCTACTGGATGATAACCTGGTTTAAAAATGAATTCGGGCTGAAAGAGACAATGGAAGCAGAGCAGACAGGACAGGCAGCAGAATACCATCTTAATGATCTTTTAAAAGATGTACCTCCGGGATCAATGGGCCTTATTGTTCAGCCCCACTGGAAACCCCTTTTAAAGGAACCGGACCAGAAAGGCGCAATAATCGGCTTCGGGGACGTACATACACGCGCCCACGTCTACAGGGCCGTAATCGAAGGCCTCTCATTTGCCCTGCATGACGGGCTTCATCAGATTGAAAAACGGGGACAGACCCGGATTACCCAAATCGGCGCCGCCGGCGGAGCAAGTCAGAGTGATGAAATCTGCCAGATCGCAGCCGATATTTTCAACCTGCCCATTTACCGCGGCAAAACCCATGAATCGACAGCGCTTGGCGCTGCCGCAATAACATTTGCCGGTACAGGGAC
>CAYMLT010000337.1:0-3803 GCA_964391265.1 uncultured archaeon | reverse complement strand
GCACGTTCATTGATGATTCAGATGAATGCTGCAATTTCACAGGCACTTCAAGACGGAACAATTGATGGTTTAATACAAGAGTGGCTCTGAGGTAGAATACAATGCAAGAGTCGGCAAGTCTGGAGACCGTAGTCATAAGCGTTATCGTCTTTGGATTGCCGGCGACTCTTTTCTTGACTGCTGTGGGACTTGTTCTTGGATTTGGACTTGGTCTCTCATTGGCGTTGATGCGTGTATATGGCACGATGGAGATGAAATGGATTGCCGAAGGATATGAGAAAATCCTTCGAGGTATACCGATTCTTGTTTTAATGTTCATATTTGGCTGGGGACTCCCCAATGTTTTTTGGTTTCTGCCAGCAGAGGTAAGAACTCTAGCAGGAGTTGTCTTGTCACTAAGTCTTCGAAGTGGTGCGTATCAATCCCAATTATATCGAGGTGCAATATTGTCAGTAAGCGAAGGACAGATGCTAGCTGCTCAAGCAATTGGCATGTCCTGGATACAGGCTTCAAGACACATTGTTTTGCCACAAGCATTGCGACTTGCTGTACCTGGTTTTTCAAACGAATACGCTGTAGTAATAAAAGATTCATCATTTGCTTCTGCAGTTGGGATTCCAGAGATGTTTAGACTAGCACAGGGTCAGATTGCTGTTTATCCATTCTTTTGGCTCCCAGTAATGGGTGTCGTTGCATTTGTCTACTTGCTGTTTACTCTACCAATAACGAATTACATCGGCGAACGACAAACGAAGAAACTGAGATCTCTTGGTCTAGGAGGATAAAGGAATTGACTGTTGTTTTAGAAATCAAGGATATTAGGAAGTCATATGGGAATCTTGAGGTTCTTAAAGGCATATCTTTTGATCTTAAAGAAAAAGAAGTAAAGGTAGTATTCGGACCAAGTGGGTCAGGAAAGAGCACACTTCTTCGATGTATCAACATGCTAGATCCCCCAGACCAGGGTGAAGTCTATTTGCGTGGTGAGAGCGTGACTGCCGAAGACGCAGATATTGATGCAATAAGAACCAGAATAGGATTTGTTTTTCAACAATTCAATCTCTTTGCCCATTTGAAGGCCTTAGATAATGTAACAATTGGGTTGGAGAAGGTCAAACATCTTTCTCGTGACGAAGCAGTTGAAAGAGCGCATCGTGCATTAGATCATGTGCAGATGTCAAATTGGGTTGAGCATTATCCTGCTCAGCTATCCGGAGGCCAGCAACAACGAATCGGTATTGCAAGAGCCTTGGCGATGGATCCTGATGTAATATTGTTTGATGAGCCAACATCTGCTTTAGATCCAGAGTTAATAGGCGAGGTCCTTCAGGTAATGCTGGAAATTGCAAAGGAAGGAACTACAATGATTGTAGTAACTCATGAGATGGGATTTGCACGAGCTGTCTCTCAAGAGATGATTTTCATGGATGAAGGTGTTGTAGTAGAGCGAGGGACACCTGCTCATTTCTTCCAATCCCCAGATTCTGAACGTGCAAAGCATTTCTTGAAACGATTAGAAGTACTATATGGACCCGAGGATGAATAAGATAAGGAGAATGTGATTAGAACATGAAACCTGCTATTTCCGGTTCGCAATTTCATCCGTTGCAGATTTGGGATTTCTCATTCATCATCAATTATGGTGATCACATTATTGCAGGTTTTGGAATGACTATGTATCTATACCTATCAGCACTTGTGATAGGATTCTTTCTTGGACTTCTTCTGGCGATTTCTAGACAATACGGTGGTCGAATCGTATCCCGTATAGCTACTGGGTACATTGAATTGATTCGAAGTACCCCATTATTGGTTCAGCTCTTCTTGATTTGGATTTTGCCATTTACAATAAGTGGATTTCTGGAATCACTTGGTTATGCAGCAACTTACGCCTTCTGGGAAATTAAGATTGGGGATATTACCGTTATAAATCACAACATCTTTGTGTCTATCATTGCCCTCGGCCTTAACAGCGCCGCATATCAGGCAGAGTATTTCAGAGGAGCAATCGGATCAATTGGACCTGGACAAATAATGGCAGCACGATCAATTGGGATGTCGCAGAGAGCAGGCATTAGACATATAATACTCCCACAATCACTCCGACGCGTTATTCCCGCATGGTCCAACGAGGCAGCCTATCTGCCAAAGTATACCGTCGTCGCATATTATATCGGAGTTGAAGAGCTCTTTGCAAAAGCGCACCTTATTGTTACCAGAACCTTTCAAGCTTTACCAGCTTATTTGGTCATCGCCCTTATCTTCCTTGTACTTATCTCGTTGTTCTCAAAGGGTCTAGATATCATCCACAAGAAAACTGCAATTCCAGGGCTATAGCATGGAATCCATCTTTTCCAGCTGGTGTTTCTGAGATAGAGAAAGGATTGCCTCAAATCCTTGCTATTGCCCGTGGAATTTGTTACGAATGAATTCCGATGTTGACGATTAATGTGAATACCTTACAACAGACCATTCACACATACATCGCATGTTACCTTCTCAGAAGAGATAACAATGACGAAACCGGTAAGGTTCGTTTCATGTCGTGTATTGCTTGTTGTCACGACCATCCCGCAGTCTGTCACATAGTGGTCTGCATACACCGGGTGTTGAATCGCGCGATGGATTACTCCATCAACAGGATTTTGGAGAATTAACTTCTGGTCTGAACTCATCCTTCTCACACCATCAAGTTAGAGCTTTCTCACTGAATACTTTTGCTACTATCTCCCAATCTATCTGTGTCTTGATGAGTGGTATGTAATCTGGGATTTCAGACTTCCTTCCCTTTTTTCGGAAGTCATCCCCGTTTTGCTCTTGTGCATCTCTGGTGAAATCAAGAGATTGTACTAGTCCATCCTCTGAGTACTTTGATTTTGCCAATTCAGTTTGCTTTGGATTAAGATTGAGTTGTGTTTGAAGTATTTGGATGATATTTGGGTTCTTCTCCTCCTCTTCGATTGAAATGTTTGCACCTTATGGATGTCGTTCGATTTCTGCAAGTTTCGACAATCTCTCACTTCTTAACCATAGAGGGTTCCCAGTTTCTTGCTGGCTTCAAAAACCTCCTCATATTTAGCATAGGCTTCCATCGCTTCATGTTGAAGACCAAGCTTCATATATTCGTCAGCAAGCATCTTCCATGCATGAAATGAATCAGGGTCCTTCTGAGTGACTAACTTGCAGAGATTGATGCCCTCCTCACTTCTGCCTGTGTTGAGAGCTATCTGTCCAAGATAGAGAAGGATAGCATGTTCTTTGGGATTCAATTCATACATTCGTTTGTATACTGCTTCCAAATCCTTGGTCCGCTTCAATTTCATCAGCGTTTTGGCAAGAGCCTTGAGAATATTGAAATCTTCTGGGTTCATTTCAGTAGCTTTTTGTAATGGACCTTCTGCTTTTGTCCATAATCCGAGACTGTTGTATGTAATGCCAAGTGAAACAAGTCCATCAATGTAATCGGGTTCCAACTCAACACATTTCTGAAATGATCTTGCTGCATCCTTGAATTTTCCTCTTCTATAATATGCGACACCAATCGCATACCAGAACTCATGTTCATCGGGATCCAGTTTCAATGATTGCTCTAAATATTTGATTGCATCCTTTGTCCTTCCTTTGACAATATACAGTCCCCCTAAGTCTCCAAGAGCCTTTGAATTATGTTTTTCCAACTTGAGGCTATACTTGAAAGCATTTTCAGCCTCATCTGTGTGATTTAGTGAAAGGAACATTACTCCTAGAAGATGCCATTTTTCTGCGTCCTTTGGTTCTTCTTTGAGGTACTCTATTAGGTCGTG
>CAYMLT010000336.1:0-3808 GCA_964391265.1 uncultured archaeon | reverse complement strand
CACCACCATCACGAAGCTCGACAGCCTCATTGATACCTGTTGAAGCGCCGCTTGGAACCTTGGCAACGCCTACTGTATTATCTGAAAGAGTCACGCGGGTCATCAGAGTAGGGTTCCCGCGTGAGTCTAGTATTTCTAGTGCCTTAATCTTTGTAATCTCAACCACTATTATCACCTAGAAAGAAAAATCTCTCTCGTTCTCTTTTCTAAAATGAGGCACATCAATTTATGTCAATCCATCTATCCGTATTTTCGAAAAGTATCGAAGATTCCAGGAGAGAAACTCTACAAGAAAACAGAATATGAATATCAAATCATGTGCCAACTATGTAATAAGAAGAAGGATGGCAGTGACACACCATAGGGAAAAAAGAGTGGAACTTATGATTAGAAGCCATCTGGGGGTCTTATCTGGAGATTTAGAATCTAGTACCTCGCGTATCCCAGAGATGGAATGAGCAGGTTTCACAAGTGCAAGTCCTGACCGTAGTTCAGAATCTGGCATTCGTGAATATTTGCGTTCAAGCCGGATATGACTGTATTCAATGAGCATGTTGAAACCTATACAGATGCAAGTCATAGCTAAGATAGCATCATTCAAGCCAACTTCAAATGAAGAAATGATTAGCTTCCCAATCGGAAAAGAAAGGAGGGCCACTACTAGCGAAAACGTTAGTAGCGGCAACCCGGTTTGTACATTTCTGTATGGAGTTTTGGTGGCGTTCCTCAACATTTCTACGTCTGAAGACGAAATGTCCCCATCAATATTCGAAGCAACCCAAGCAATCGCTCCTGAGCGCCAAAGACTAAGAGCCAATGTGGCTCCGAGTATCAGGATTTCAATGAACATCAATGTTCCTGCAAGGCCCACGAATACAAGAGACGCTGCTGTCGAAACCAATCCGGTATCAACAGGAGGCGTCCCCACAGCTTGGATTATCAGAAAGAACATAGCTATGAGAATTGCGGAAATTGAGGAAAATCTAAGATACAAACTCACTCGGGGAAACTTGAGTGGGTATTCCTGTGTTGATGGAATAGATTGCTCGTTCAAGGGGCACACCAGACCTTTATTACATCAATGTGAATACAGTCACGACAAGAAAATCTATTATTGACACCATGATGATTGCCGCAGATGCTGCGAAAGCTGCTCTAACCCATGGTTGAGCCCACGACGCGCCTGCACCTACCAAGCTAGCTACTTTACCTGCTGTAAGACTCAATAAATATGCTCCACCTGGCAATGCACCTTGTAGTATTTTCTGTATAGCGAGCCCTGCGAACAGGTTTAGAAATACTGACACTATTGATAGAAATGACGAGATTCCCGGGTATGCACTTTGTACCCACAACAATAGTAGTGAAGCGAATGTATTGAAGATCAATGTTATGGCAAGGATGAGCAATATTGGATGTGCGGCTTCTGCAAATGCTGCAGGAATTTGAGATTCAGCTGTTGTGAAGTACCAACCAGTAAGTACACCTATCAGTGCAATCTTAATGATTAACCACCATGCCGGAATCGCGCCAAGCAACACTGGTTCTGATACCCCAGTAGCCAAATCATTGACCACATCGAATGCTTTGTCTATACACTTCTGGGTATCAGAATGTTCAAATCCCTTTGAATAAGCAGTAAGAAGAGCCGCAACAGCAAAACCTGTAACCCGTGCTTCGATTGCTCCGTCAAATACAATTGCATCTTGATCAGAGATATATTCCTTGACATTATTGGATTCACAGGCAAGAACGATGTCTTTCCCGGGTGTTGTTTGGATATAGGAACTGAACTGCTCCCATCCAACTTTTGAGTCAGGTGTTAGAATCCCATCTTCATACCCATGGGACACCCACACAGTCTTTCCAATGACTCTTGATATGCTCAGGATGAATTCTAATGAACCAAATGTCACTATCTGTATATTCTTCATCCCTTCCTGAATTGCATTCACAGCGCTTCGAACACCATCATCATTGTTCATAACAACAACAAGGTTCGAAGTAATAGGTGCAGATAAGGGGATTATGCCCATTGGTGCAACCACTAGAAGACAAATCAGAAAACTCATTGTTTCTAATTTCATTTTCATTCCCTCTCAGGATAATGTCTCCTGCATTATCACTAACACGGCGAGTAATGTATCATACTTGAGAGCTTATTAGAGTTCCTCAATTTCAGAGGAGGAAGAGTAAGTCCGTCACCGCAATCCACAAAAAAAACAGAACATAAGAAAGATGGATGAATGTCATACTTGGGTCAGCATTCAATGACTTCTCGATTTCTACCTCATACCTTTTCGCGTCCGATTTTCTTAATGTAAAAGAGTGAACTTCTTCAAGCAGGTCAAATTCGTGCATTTCGCTATACTTGCGTTCAAGCTTCCTCAAGAATAAATCAAACAAGATGTTGATAGATATAGTAGTGCAAGCTAGAAGGAGGAGTGCTAGTTGAAATGTTGATGGAAGTCCACCAAGATAAAATATGGGCACTAAGATAGTCAGAGCTACCAAAGCCAGACTGATCAACAACAGTGAAATACCTATTCTAGACCTTTTATAGGATTGAGTTAGGATGAATCGTAACTCATCACGTTCGGGCCCTGGAGAATTTGACCCCAATCCAATCTGTGTAGTAAATGCAATAGCAATCCAATCATTGAGCTTGAAAAAGGAGATGACTAAGACCACTTGATTGCAAACAAGAACCATACCAGCGAAAACCAAGGAGTCTAGAAAGACCATATGGATTATTTCTGGCGATTCCATAATGGATATGGATATGACAAGACACTGTGAGAGTATCCCGATAATCATAATCACTAAAACTGAAATTCCTAAAAACAATCGGATGCGTGGAAATGCAAAGGGGAATTCACTATCCTTGTCCCAACCATATTGATCCATAAGTTTTCCCTGTACCCTATTGATTATCTGCTTCTACATAACGAGAAGAATTTTGCGACAGTACACATATGATAGTTTTCGGCTTTGTAATCTCAACCACTATTATCACCATGAAAGAAAAATCTCTCTCGTTCTCATTCTTGAAAGGAGAATTGTCAATTTATGGCAATCCGTTTGTAATAGTATTCTTGTGTCAGATGATACCAGTATGTATTAGGGGAAGGTCCAATACGTTTAATGGCGAAAATTGCATCGTGTCGACAAGGAGATTGACTCATTGACTGCTGATAGAACACGTTCTAAAATTGTTTGTACAATAGGTCCTGCCTCCCGTTCAGAAGAGGTTCTTGCCGGGATGGTTGAAGCGGGAATGGATGTCGCCCGAGTAAATTTCTCACATGCAACCCACGATATTGCACGAGAAACATTCGAAAGAATTCGAAAAGTCGATGACACTGTTGCAATTATGTTTGATCTTCAAGGGCCTAAGATTCGAATTGGTGAAGTGAAACACCCTTTTGAACTGGAAACTGGGGCATCATTTGTTCTCTCAATTGATGATTTCGTTGGCAACGAAACGAGAGTTTCTATTTCTCACAAAGAACTCCCAGAGGATGTAAAGAAAGGGGATACTATCGCCATCAACGACGGAATAGTAATATTGAGAGTCGAAGAGGTTGGGAAAACAGATGTCCAAACCAAGGTCATTAGTGGAGGACCAATCTCAAGTAGAAAAGGAGTCAATATTCCAGGAATCAGGCTTTCTCTCCATTTGCCTACTGAAAAGGATGTCAAAGACCTAGATATTGCTGCTGAACTCGAACCGGATTTCATTGCATTGTCGTTTGTTCTTGATGCAAATGATGTCAAGCGAGTGAACGAGATAATTGAGGGCAATGGC
>CAYMLT010000335.1:0-3865 GCA_964391265.1 uncultured archaeon | reverse complement strand
TGAGAAGAGCATTTCCCTTTTGGGATGAGGTCCTGAGCACTTTGGAGGCCGCAACCGGAAAGCTGAATGAGGAAATCATAGATTTCAGACTTAATGATCAAACGAGGTCCATCAAGGAGATATTTCAGCACATTATGGACGTTTTCTCGCGTGACATTACCCAGTTCATCATGAAGAAAGACTCGAATAGGACTGGTAGCTCTCTGTCAGAGATCAGGGAGGGAATCCAGAACCAACACCAACTGATTAATGAACTCCTATCAACGAACTCGGTTGACTATATGTACACTGAAAGTGATTTCATGGGCCAAAAACGCCTATTCGCGGATGCATTATGGAATGTCTTTATGGAAACTTTGCATCACCGTGGTCAAATCTTTATGCTGATGTCCTCCGCAGGACTGGAACCACCCGAGGTTTAGTTTTCACTAATCTGTCTTAGGTTCCTGAGGAGGGTGAGTGAACCTTCTTTTTGACCTTCAACCTCCGTGTTCCACCATTCTCGTGACACTCGTCACCGATTATTTAGCAATGCTTCTCCTGTTCTTCCAATCTTCAAGAAGATGAGCAAAGGAATGGTTAGAATAACGATAGATATCACTGTAAAGGCAAATGCATAGCTATGTCCGCTTGCACCGAGAAGCAGACCGAGGAATAGTGGTCCGCTGGAATGCCCCACATCCATGATTGTTGATAATAGACCTAGTGCAGTTCCTTTCTTTGATGGACCGACTCTCTCCGTGATCAAGGGAGAAGTAGTGGAATCTACAAATGCAATGGCAATACCAATGGGTATGATGAGCACTACTTGCACAAGTAGAGTAGGTATTAGAATAGTGATAATCAGTGATATGCAGAGTGCGCTCAGTCCCAGTACTATGAAGGGTATACGCCCACGAACATCAGACATACGTCCCACAATAGGCCCGGAGAAGAGGATTACGAAGGTAAGCAATGCAAAGAGCGGGCCAGCACCCCACTCTGGCAGGCCGATACTTTCGGTCCAATAGAGGGGTATGAAGAACTCATAGGCTCCATAGAGGAAGAACGTTCCTGCTTGAGCTACACAAATTAGCATAACATCCCATTTGAGAACTTCTCTAATCGAACTATGGTCTATGGGCTTTGCATCTGAGATGATATCTTTTGGCGGAACACTCAGGCTTGGGCTCAATAGAGCTGTTGCTCCTAGGACCATCAGTCCGAAAAGTCCGCAAACCAGATATATTCCGCGGTAGATATCGATACCAAATGAATCGAACAATGGCACTGCAAGGAGAAATCCGCCAACGAGGGGAGCAACCATTCTACCCACTCGAGTAGATGACGAGTAGAGCGCCATCTTTTCTCCTCTCTGGGCTCCGTATTTCTGAGCAACAATAGCAAGGGCAACAGGTCCCAAGATTGCAGTTGCTATTCCATGGACAAATCTGACGATGACAAGTTGGATGGGAATTGTTACGAAGAAGTAGAGGAAGGGTACAAAGGCAAAGAGTAATGCTGCCACCCACAGGAGGGATTTTGCTCCTTTCCGATCCATTAGGATTCCAATCGGCGCACTCACCAAAATGCCTGTTGCAGGAGATGCAGCCCCGATAAGACCCTTCTCTAGGTCCGTAGTACCAAGGTAAGAAGAAAAGTATGGAAGAACCGGCGACTTGGCCATTGTCGAACTAAATATCGCAATTGCGCCAAGGATACACAATAACACCAGCTGGAAAGAATTAGGAACACGCAATTCTCTCATCGAGTATTACCTACCTGAATTGAATCTGGAAGCTGACTCTGGAGTTCGGAAAGCAAGAACTGGAATGTTTCCTCTCGTGACATTTGTAATAATTCCTGCCTGTGTTCTTGACGAATTCGTCTGAGAAGCAAGCCGGCATATATAGAGTCACAGATTGAAAATCCCCACGCGATAGCCTCATGATCATCCCTGCTGAGATATGCGAGACCGCTTAAGGCCAATTCAAGTCCTCGTGATTCCTGCACCTTGTCGATGTCTTTCTGGACATCTGCTCCATGAATGATTGACGCCATATGATGCAGGATTGGGTCCTGTATCTCAAAGTGATTCACTAACACCTCAAAGGTGCATTTGCCATCATGATGAGTGAATTGAATGTCCAAGTCCGGAAAATCAAAGGGAATGCCATTGTCCTTTGTCATGATGGTGCCAGGCCACTCAACGAACTCGAATTCCGCTTCTGAATCAATGAATCTTTGAATAAGCCATGGGCAAGCCACACGATCAACATGCACATGCGCTCGAGTTACCCATTTCGTTGTTAATGCGCCCCAACAAAAACAGTTTCACTGGCATATATAGTTTTGATGGAGGGGGAATATTTTTTCATTTGCATCGGAGATAAAACCTCAAGCACCTCCTATGCAAACGGATTGTTACGATTCATGCATTGAATTCTACTACTGGAATGCTCTACTTGGTACAGAAAGCAAATAGAAGTCCTTCCTCTGAAATTACTTGAACATCATCAAATCCAATTCCTTCAAGGATGTTCCTGAGTTCTTCTTTCTCTAATCCTGGAATAACTTCCAAACCGAAAATCTTCTCGAAAAAGAATCGTGCAAAGATATTATCTGTTCTCTCAATTTCAATACAAACTAGTGTACCATCATTTTGCAATAATTCATTCACTGATTTTAGATAGTCTGCTATCTCATTAAGGGTATTCTTTAGAATACAACCAGCTCCCAAAAAATTCAGAACAACATCGTATAGTCCCTCGACTTCCGATAGATTATGTGAAAAGGTCACGCTATTACCCCGCAGAAAATACCGAATTCCCTCATAATCTAAGGTGCAGAGAACCCTCTGACGATGATCAACATCTAGAAGAGCCATGAATCGCTCCACTATTTTATCAATGTGCGTGTGCATATCACTACAAAACACGTTAACCATAGTGGTAAGGTACTCATGTAACTGCTCTTCTCCAAATTGGGTAAGTGAATATACTTTCTTTCTTAGCGCTCCGTTTTCTTCAGTTCTACACTCAACAAGCTGTTTTGTTCTCAGAGAATCAAGAACTGGGTAGATTGTTCCGGGGCTGCTTATTACTAATCTATCCATGAGATCAACTCCACAAATTGGTTCATCCCTGAGAGTTACCAACACTCTTGCTTGAAGAGGTCCTGCAATCACTTGTCCTGCATTTTGCAAAATGGACACCAATATCGTGAGCCGATACTATCGCTTATACGGTTTATTGACACTGTACTATCTGAAAGCCATTGGTGCATTCTGTATTCCCAAGATGATGGTAATGAGTTACGTGTATATGAAAGCCCTAGAATCGGCACCTGAAAGATATGACAAAGGTATTAGTTGGCTCGGGTGGGGCGGTTTAGAGAAAATTCGAACTCATATTGTAGATATCATTGAATCCAAAGGGCAAACAGTACTTGAGATTGGAATTGGTACTGGCACACAAGCCCTGATGATTGCAGAACGTGGCATAGATGTTGTAGGAATTGATCGCTCTGCGGAGATGCTTGCTATCGCAAAGTCAAAACTGATAGCAAAACAAAACGAAAATGCAATGTCGAATAAAGCTGCATCAAGGGTAAAGATTCAACAGATGGCTGCTGTAGAAGTAGACGATTTCTCTGATGATTCCTTTGATATCGTCACCTCGACACTTGTTTTTTCGGAACTCTTCGAGTCTGAACAAAGATTTGTCTTGAGAAACGCTCTTCGCGTTTTAAAATCCGGCGGCACATTAATTTTGGCAGATGAAGTCGTACCAAGAAAGAGATTAAAGCGGCTTGCCCACAGAATCATTTCATTTCCATTGAAGCTTCTCACATACTTGATTACGCAGACATCAACAAAGCCCATGCA
>CAYMLT010000334.1:0-3898 GCA_964391265.1 uncultured archaeon | reverse complement strand
CCTCACTCGAAAAATCAGAAAAGCGACAGTCATTTTCAGAGTGGTAAATATTGGGGAATCGCGAATTGTCAAGTCTCGAAGAACAGGAAAGAAGCTTCTTGTTGCTGATGCAATCGTTGCAGATGAAACTGCAAAGATTCGCCTTACCTTGTGGAATAATGATATTGATGAAATCACAGAGGGGCTTTGCTATGTTTTGAAAAACGGCAGAGTAGATGTATATGATGAATCATTGATACTCTCAAAGGGTTTGTCCGGTGAGATCATTCCCCTCGGCCGTGAAATTGCACCAGTGATGATAGATGTTGATATGAGCAAGCCATTCATGGGTATGGCAATCAGACGGAAAAGAGCTCGATCCAGAGAGGGAAGAACATTCCAAGGAATCCCTGGAAGAAATCAAAGGGGTTATTGCAGCGATAAAGAATTCTGAATAACCCACTCTAAGTGATTGGTGGCACAAATGCACCAACCATTGACAATCCAAAGATGACAAGCGAACCAAGCAGAATCAGGAGGATAATCAATCGCAGGTATGCCAATTGTGGTCTTTTCGTTTCTCTCTCCTTTATGAAGAGCACGATAAAGAGCAGGAAAGATGAGAGGGCAAGAAGCAGTCCCTGATAGTACTCTCCAAACACGAAGGTAAATGCAAATCCAGTCAAAGAGAAGAATAAAGGAGCAAAGAATAGATGCCGATACTGGGATCTAGTTACAGGATACATAATCCACGATAGAACAAAGACAGAAAGATACACACTTGCAAGTAACGGGAACGAAGCTGCAGATGCCACTGTGAAGGTAGCAAATGCAGAAGTACCTGCGGTCATAGTCCATAGAGGCGTTTTCATGGATGATGGAAGCAGTCTAGAGTAGGATGATAATAATAACAATAGCAACGCAAACATAGCTGCAACCGATGCAGCCATGGGGAAAAGCTCTGCAGGAGCTCCAAGAGGGTAGAGGAGCACAAAGACCTGAGCTGATAGGGAAATTGGGATTGGAGCCCACAAGGCAGAAACCCATCCCTTACGCATTTGATTTTCACGCAGCAGCGCCAAACCACTAAGACAGAACATGACTACACCAACAACTACAGATTCAATCATGAGTCCATGGTCGAACAACCAAGAAGTCCCAGTAAGCGCAGCTCCCACAAAGGATAGAATTGTACAGGCGGTGCCGAAGGTGGTGTTCACGCCTTTTCGAATTATCGCGATAGTAAGAAGCAACATTCCTAGTATAAGAATAGGAATTCCAACATTTGGAACAACGAATAGAATCCCACCGGGAGTCATTCTCAGCAATTCGCTGAAGAAGGGATAGGATATCCAAGATACTCCAACAGAGAAGGCAGTTGAGAACATTATCCAATTAATGTATCCAAGCCGTATGAAGAGAGCTTTGACTACTCGACCAAAGGAGATAGCTAACTTCGCCAATCGCAAACCAAGAGCCCGAAGAGCTCCAAAGAAGGCTCTAATCTGACTCTCAAGGATTGGAGCTTCAACCAACAAACTTAGCATTGCACCAATTGTGATTGCCATAACAGGGTACATTCCCTGAAAGATGAATAAACCTAGGGAGATAGAGGGAAATATGAAGACACCTGTTAATGTCAGTGATCTCCTCCAAGCATTATTGAAGCCATAGACCAGATTCAAGAAGAACATGACAAGGAATGAGAGTGAAAGAGCCCCTAGGATATAATATGCAACGAGGTCAAGAGAAACCAGAGCCTCAGGCAGATATACACTGAGAAGAAGAATAAACAGTCCGCGTCCAATCAAAGCGACAGACGGACTCTTCACTCTTTTTGATACATTTCCGTTGAAAGTGAAAGATTCA
Organism: uncultured archaeon; assembly: GCA_964391265.1. GTDB lineage: Archaea > Asgardarchaeota > Thorarchaeia > Thorarchaeales > Thorarchaeaceae > MP5-2226. The sequence goes on along the minus strand of CAYMLT010000334.1, from coordinate 2,050 downwards.
AGGAAGTAAAGAATACCTATCGAGATTGCACCTACTGCAAGTCCTTGGAAGCAATTTCGAACATCTAAACCTAGAAGAACAGGACAGGTTTCATCAAGCAGGAAGATTACTCCAAACCATAGGCCGATCACAACAGGAAAACCAAAAGCGATGTTGTCGCTATTAGCCTTGATTACAGTGTACAATTTTGTAAAGCCTGAAGCCAGAGCATTGTAGATGCGAGTAAATCCGGAAATGGCGGTCCGGTAGATACGCGTGACGCCTGATATTACAGCTCTGTAGACATGTGTCAATACCAATGTAATGGTGGTATATACTCGTAGTAAGATTAGGTATGTAGGCTCTATGAGTACTGGAAGGCTGAAGAGGTACCAAATACCAATCGTGGTAAGTAGGCCCCACATGAAATCCGTCCATGCAAAGAAGATCCAACTAAAGTATGCCATGCTGATTGAAAATGTCATATTCACTGCAATTTTGAGAGACCTTCCTGGTGATGGATGAATTGCAGCAAATACCACTGATGAGAATGCAAAACAGACCAAGGACACTCCTAGTTGAAACGGTGGAGTAAATCCAAAGAGAAGGGCGTATGCAAGTCCTAGCATAGTGACACCTGGAACCGCAGGTAACCAAGCCATGTGTGAAATTCTATCGCCAGTTTGGAGTTCTTGCTTTCTTTCACCATGGAATGTCATAGGGACGGACACAATTGAGAACCATGTGAGGCACCACCCAAGTACTAGCACGGGATTTGAAGGTAATATGAAATTGAAGATGTTCCATCCTGCAAGAACGGATCCAACTGAAATGGCGATAGCAAGTGAAACAAAATCCCAAAGTGATTCAAATTGCATCCAAGTTATGGAACCACTCATCGGGAACATTAGAGTGGAGATGAGAATTAACGAACATCCAACAAAGATGACTGATAATGGTGAGAAGAGAACTAGGATTGAATGCCAGACCCATATTGTTTCGAACAACAGAATCACAGAACCAATCAAGAGCTTGGAAAGATGATTTTTATTGAAGGTGTCCCAAGGGGCCCAAAGAGCAATTGCCAATGCTACTGCGAATCCGGTGGATGCACTGAGAATGAGAGACTCAATGCTGCCATAGAGTGCATACCATGAAAGACCGACCAAAGCAGTCATAATTCCCCGAAGAATCATACCATGAGCTTCTTGCTGACTGCCTTTGGTTGAACCGTAAACAAGTGCTGCAAGCAATGGAACCATCGATACATAGAGAGAGAACATCAAATCAAGATGTAATACTACAGAGAGATTTGTTATCGCCAACAAAGAGAGAGCAATGGCCATCACATCAGCCAAACCAGTTCTCAACTGAGGTGACGCCGTATTCCATAAGGATACAGATGAGATGAAGAGAAAAGTGACCAAGCAAATCTCAATCACTAATTCAATGAGTACAAAAGATGAGAGGAAAAGCCAAACGCTTACTGAAAGCAAGACAGCACGAAATATATCAAGTGATTCATGATACTCAGAAAAGCGGTATTCGATATCTGGAGTCAATCGTATTAGTTCAGTGCCAACAAAGAGTGCAATTACAATATTCGCAGGCGGGAAGAAAGCTAGAGCAGCAAACAGTGTATAGCTACTTGATATTGCAAAAATCCACCACATCTGCCAGGAACGAGTTTCGGGGGCGATACTTAGTAGAAGAGTATCTAATGCAACAAACATACTTAGTGCAAGCCAGGCATCAGTCAGTGGAAGAACGATGTAATAGAAAAGCAATCCAAGAAGAGATGTTGTGGCAATTGGGAATACAATACGAATTCTATTCTGGCGGCTAATGAATGGTACAGATAGAAATGACAGGCAGAATGATGCAATCCCCAAAGTCATCAATACATCCAAAGCTAGCAAGTCAAGACATAGAGCAAGAAATGAGGTCATGGATATAACAGTCGGAATCAATCTCCGGTCAATCATATCGATGCCTGGAGCAAAAACAGCGGAAATAATACTGGTAAATGATACAGCAACTAATGCTGCCCTAAGTATTCCACCAGGCAGGA
>CAYMLT010000333.1:0-3920 GCA_964391265.1 uncultured archaeon | reverse complement strand
GCCGCAGGTGGACATGTTCTTCAGCGAATGGAACATAATATTTGCTAGAAACTTGGCAACTCCTAAATCCCTTCCAACCGTATTCTTCATTTCATTGTGATAGGTCATCGAATTGACATCCACTTTCCCGGACACTATCCTGTGTGCCACATCTGCAGCCACTCTGGCCGAATCAATTGCATAGTGAATACCTTCTCCAGTTGCCGGTGAAACAAACCCTGCCGCATCGCCTATCAACATGATATTCTTGGAACATGTATTCTCAATCATTCCACACAACGGAACTCGCAAGGCAGTTGTATCCGATAAATCAAGTTCCACTCCTGCCCTCTTCTCAAACTCACCAGTAAACTCTTTCCACTTACCCCTCAAGTCTGTGAGTTCGCTGACGAGCGCTCCAAGTCCAAGGCTATACTCCTTCTTCTTTGGAAATATCCATGCATATCCATGTGGCATAGCCCCAAAGAGAATCTCAATGAGAACCCTCCCATCGTTGTCGGGTCCCCCATACATCTCATCGATTTTGGACTCATCCATAGGAACAGAGGCTTCCATGCAGAGTACAATCTCATCATCCTTCCAACCGGGATGAATGCCACTCCTTCTACCCACCGTGCTATTTACCCCATCTGCACCAATCAGCAACTTACCTCGACAATTCTCTCCAGTTGTGAAAACATCTACACCAGTAGAGTCCTCGGCAATATCAATCACCTTGGAGCCCTGAACGACCTCTGCCCCCGCTTCCTCTGCTTTCTTGAGCAGAAGATGATCAAAGTCCTCCCTCCTGACCGTATATCCAGTAGTTTCCGACCTGACCTCCTCTGCCATTATCCCAGAAGGTCCTACAAGCCTAAGGCCGCATTGTTCACGTTCAATTACTGATGAAAAATCAAAATCCAGACTATCCTTAACCCTGACTGTAAGTCCTCCTCCACAGGCTTTTCTCCTAGGGTGAGTCGCCTTCTCAATCAACAAGACATCCAATCCGAGTTGAGCCGCTCGTCGAGCGCAGGTCGATCCTGCGGGTCCTCCACCCACTATTATCAAGTCATGAGTCAAATGCACCATCTCCTTCTCAAATCTACTAGAACCATGAATTATTAGAGAGAACCCAGACGCCTACCTTCCGGCAAATCATCAAGCAGTATTCCTTCCTTCTCAGCTGCTGCAACTGCCTTGGCTGCTTTAGCACCGCCTATGTTCTCTAGAGCACCAGCAGCTGTCTGTCTTACAAAGACAGATTCATCATGAAGAGCGTCAATCAGTGCCCCTACTGCCGCGGGATCCTTTCGCTCACCAAGCTCTGCAGCAACATGGATTCGCACCATGTAACGATCGTCTTTCAATGCAAGAACTAGTAATCCAGTAGCTGTGGGGCCAGTGATTCCAGCAATTCTATCTATTGCTCCAAGAGCCACCTGATCGTCTTGGCTCTGTACTTCTAGTGCCAGCTCGTCAAGCATCTCCTTGTCTATGGCCCCCTTGGTCTTCTTCTTGAGTTTGGGTTTTACCTTCTTGGGCTTAGACACCATTGAGGCTGATTTCTTTGCTGGCTTCTTCGCATCCTTGGTCTTGGCGGCTGGTTTCTTGACATCTTTCTTTGCCGAGGTTTTCTTAGTCGCACCTTTTGGCTTGGATTTCTCTGGAACCTTTTTGGTCTTGGTTTCCTTCTTCGTAGCAGGTTTCTTGGCAGCTGTCTTCTTCTCCGGTTTCTTTCCAGTTGCCTTCTTTGTCGTCTTCTTCGGAGCCTTCTTTGCCTTTGACATCGTATTACCTCCAAAACCAAGCAGCCTAGTGGCTATCCATCTACACGCAGTCATATAAAAGATATCAAAGAGCGGGTCACATCAGAAATGACTTAACTGACTCATCATCCGGGCACATAGAGGAAAATCAAGATGCACGAGTTCTCTGCCGCCCTGTCAATCGTCGAAACAGCTGTTGAAACTGCAAGGCAGAACAATGTGAAACGAGTGACCGTCGTGAATGTCGATGTTGGAGAGTTCACCTTTCTCATTCCAGAGCAACTCATCTTTAATTTTGAGATTGCAAGCAAGAACACTGTTGCAGAGGGGGCAGAGTTGCGAGTAACCAAGACAAAGGGCAAATTGAAGTGCAGTGACTGCAACTATGAAGGCGAGTCAGAAGTTGACCCAGATGTGCCGTCCCAGATTGCTGCGTTTGCTCCGATGAAGTGTCCAAATTGTGGAAGCAGCGCCACTGCAATCGTTGGCGGTAAGGAATTCATAATCACTAACATCTTGGCTGAAGTTGCTTCATCCTAATTTTCACTCTTTGGTAACAAAACGGGTCTAGTCGACCCAATAGAAGAAGGATACTATTTCTCAGCGAGAACAGCGTTAAGCACTCCATCCTGACCGGGTCTGCTGGTGACTTTCGCACGACCAGCTGAGGTCTTGATGATTGTGCCTCGAGTGATGACTTTCCTTCGTTGGTAGTCCATGCTTGCTTTATTTTCTTCAACATCTTGAATCTCAGCACGAACGGTGGTGTTCTTCTTGGGATCTGTCACGTTGACATATTTGGCAGTGATGATGGGGGTCTTATTTACTGACTTGCCCTTACTATCAAGGGTCTTCACCTTTGGTTCACCCATGAGGGTTTGAGTTGGAACACGTCCCATCTGATGTTTCCTCTTACTTCGGAACTTCTTTAGTCGTGAACCAGTTTTAGTGCGTCCGGATCTGCCGTGCCAAATTCCCATTGTAGACTACCTCTTGGTAAAGTCAGTGTCGCTCACCGTGGAGATGTTTTAAATCTTGCTCACTGTACGTGTCGCTCTGGAAGTACAGAACGCGGTCTTCATATACAATGATTTCTCTTCCCGGCCTGCCCTCAGTGAGGTAATTATGATGACAAAGATCGAGTCCGCTCATGGTGCTGGTGGTAAGATTATGCAGCGTCTACTGGAAGAGGTGGTTATACCCGCCTTTGGACGCAGGAAAATAGGCACCATAGGTCTCGATGAGATGGATGATGGTGCTACCGTACAAATCGGGGACACCAAGTTCATTGTCTGCACGGATGCCCATACAGTACATCCACTCTTCTTTCCAGGAGGAGATCTGGGCAAGCTTACTGCCTGCGGGACAATAAACGACCTCTCTGTGATGGGCGCACGACCAGTCGCAATGACAAACACCCTGATAGTTGAAGAAGGGGTCGAGATTGAAACCCTCAGAACAATTCTGAAATCTCTGAATGATGTCATTGAACCACTGGGCGTTGCAATGGTTGCAGGAGATACCAAGGTGATGCCTAAGGGCACACTCGATGGTGTCATCATGTCAACAACTGGCATTGGAGAAATCTATCTAGACGAACCTATCAGTGATGCCGGTGCGAAGGCTGGAGATGACATAATTCTCACAGGACCAATCGGTAATCATGGAACTACTCTTCTTGCCCATAGAGAGGGACTTGAGTTTGATACAGACCTGACAAGCGATGTTGCCCCTCTCTGGGAGCCTATCAAGGCGTGTCTTGACGTTGGTGGAGTCCATGCAATGAAGGACCCAACCCGTGGTGGGACAGCAGTTGCTCTCAACGAGATCGCATCTAAGTCTGGTCTGGAGTTTGAACTTGATGAGAATCTAATTCCTATCCGCCCTCAAGTAAGGTCTCTCTGCGAGATTCTTGGTCTTAACCCGCTCCACATGAGCAATGAGGGTACAGTTCTGATGACCGTGGATAAGAGCAAGACTGACGACATTCTCAGCGTTCTAGGTAAATTTGATATAACAAAGGATGCACAGGTGGTTGGAACCGCTGTTGAGGGTACCCCTCGCGTTGTCATGAGGACACAGATTGGTGGTAGAAAACTGATTCAGGTACCCTATGGCGAACCAGTTCCGCGAGTTTGCTAAGGTCCAGACTCACTCAAATTCAACCACGAG
>CAYMLT010000332.1:0-3929 GCA_964391265.1 uncultured archaeon | reverse complement strand
GCGCATCCACTTGGATAACCTTCGATATTCCTACGCCTGGTGAAACCAACTTTGCCAGCTCGGGTCCTGGGGATTCAATTCTCATCAACGAGTTCTTGGCTGATCCCTACACTCTCTATACTGAGGAATGGATTGAGCTTTACAACCCCCTAGATGTTGCTGTTGACATCTCCGGGTATATACTCGATGACATAACTACAGGCGGAACACCTCCGTACACGATTCCAGCTGGAACCGTTATTCCAGCTTATGGATATGTTGTGTTCTATCAGAGCGTTACAAATCTTGCTCTGAACAATGCTGGTGACACAGTGAATTTCATCAATCCTGATGGTGTTACAGTGATAGATTCTTACACCTATGGAAGTTCTACTGATGATATCAGCTATGGACGAACTGTAGACGGTGATCCAACATGGACGACTTTCACTGTGCCAACTCCCGGCGCGTCAAACGGAGGTGAAACCCTCTCCGAGGGCACGGAACTTGTAGTGCTGTTCTTGACTGCTCCCATTTCAAGAAGAAACTAGGTGGTCGTAGATCTAGAAGGGGGCTTATGAGTCCCCTTTTTTCATTTTGATTGATATGTAGATGAAAGACCACTGAAGTTTCTCACTATCTGTGTCTTTGCAAATCTGTTCCCTGTGAGTAGCTACACCATAATTCTCTGCAATGTATAACCAAATCGAGTGAAACCATCATTGATGGACAATCGTTCCTTCATGGCATGAATGGTTTTGGAAAGGCGTTCAAATGGACTCTCTAGAACGTCCTCTTCTAAACTCAAGGATTATGACAACCGCAACAATCATTGAAACACTAAGTACAATTTCTATTGGAAATCTTAGAGGTATTGGCAAATCAAATGTGAATGAGTCCGCAATAGTGCCATTCATCAGGAAAACTTCTACCTTCAATTCCCCGACATCTGCAGTTGCCACACAGTAGTGATACTCACTGAATCCCACATCCCCATCTTGCCATACTGTATCCTCCGTCTGAATATCGTATAACGGTGCTCCGCCACCTCCCGTTACGACATAATTGATATCATCCCGGACTGTTCTATAATACTGATGATCATATCCTGAGAATACGCGATCGACTCCATGGTCAACAAAGAGAGCGTGGAATGTATTGCGAATACTCTCTGCTTGAATCCATCGGTCTGAGCGATTCGCACGCACCGACCAAACAGGATTGTGCATAGAAACAACAATGAAATCATGTCCGATTGCTAAATCGGATTCAAGTCATTCCATCTTGGCAGCAGGACATGTGTAGATATCTCCCTCCCACTCCTCCACTGTATTGAGAATGATGAAGTGTATTCCATTCATATCGAATGAATAGTGCAACTCAGTTTCTCCAGGTTGGTCCACTACATCTGAGTAATCGAAGAACTCAAGGCAATTACCATAATCATCGTCTTGCACATTCAAGTCATCCTTGTATATCTCATGGTTTCCCGCTGCCCCATTGAAGGCAATTCCTTCTTCCTTGAGCATATCCAAGACATCAGAATTCTCTTGGAATGAAATGAAGTCATTATTAGTTAGTACTTCTGCTTGATTAAAAGCCATTTGAGAAATAGAAACTAGAGGCGCAAAAATTATCAAAGTGACACATAGTATTACAGCAACCCGTGAGGTGTTCATCATTGGACGCAATCTCCCCAGCATCAATAAGGTGGTTGTTCTCAAAAGATATGTTCTTGACGGATTATAAGTACGTCAGCACTAGAATTTCCGAGATTTGGCACAAAATGATGGATTTGGGGGTCATTAACTTGGAACAATCAGAGTTAAGAAGATTAATATAGTTAACTAACTATAATTCATAAAGCTTGGTGAGGAAACTAGTATGCGTAAGGGAATTACTGCGGTTGTTCTTATTCTGATAATCATTGGTGCGGCTTTTGCAGCCCTATATCTATTCCAACCTGCAACGCCTGAACAGACTGGAGTTCAGCTAAGTCTAGAGAGTTCAGTTGACTACTCCAGAGTGATCATCAACGAATTCAAACCAGATTCGAATCCGAGTAATGAGTTTATTGAGATCTATATCCACGGCGACCCACCTTCCCTTCAAGATTGGATTCTTACTACATACGATGGTGAGAGAATCCTACTCCCCGAGTTTTCTTCATCACAAGCAAGCTCGTTTATCAGAGTATATTCTGGAAATGGAACTAACGATGAAAATCTGGCTGATAAGCAAGGTACAATATTTGCAGGTTTATCAAGTTCGATATTAGATATGTCTGGCGATGAGATAGGTCTTCATGATGCTAATGGCAGTCTTGTAAGTTTTGTTAGATATAATAACGGAAATGGTGATCCTGTTCCCGCAGGATGGGATAATGGAGACGAACCACTCACTCCTATGACCGATGATTCTGCATCATTCTTCTGGGACAATTCTCCTGATGGAATCTGGCTTCATTCTCCTCAAACTCCCGGTGAACCAAATATTATGACTTTCACAACTTCTGGCTATTTTGGAGGTGAGGAAGTCTGGATAATAAATGGCGTTAGAGAAGATTTTGCGTTTCAAGGCATTGATGACCTTTTAGGTGATGGGGAGAACATCACAGTCACAGCAGGTCCAGGTGTCAATGCAACGATTCTAAATCTCATTAGAGAACATACCAACTTCTCATTGAATCTCTATCGTGAGCTTGGATTTGGTGATCCAGAAACGGGCAATACGAATATTATTCGCATTAGAGTGGTCAACGATACGAGCTCAGACAGCACTGCAGCTACAAGTGGAGATGGGTCCATTGTTATTAATGTTGGACGGAACGCGACCAAGGAAGAGCTCAAACTGGTTGGCGAACATGAACTAATGCACACTTTCCACTTCAAATCATACAATGACAGCACGAATGCTACATATCGGCATCTTTGGTTAACTAGTCGATGGTTCGTTGAAGGACAAGCTGAGTTCTTCGGAATGATGTCGATGCTAAAGAACTACCCTAACATGACGATGAGCTCTTGGATGGCCATGGCAAAAAGGATTGGAGGACTTAATTGGTTTGACCATTATAGAGAACTGAACAACGGTGGCGCTTTCGGGCCTTGGGGTGGCTGTTGGGATAATTATATGGCAGTGTTTCTTTTTACAAAATGGCTGAACGAAACATTTGACACTAAAAAGCTAGTTCAAATTTACAATGAAACGCGATACTATGGCGCAGGAGATCCAAGAAATGTTTCTCCCGAAGAAGCAATTGAAAATGTACTCAATATGACACTTGGTGAGTTATTGATACGATTCTGGTCATGGTTGTTACTTGATGCCCATCAAGCAAATGGTGTTCCCTTGTATGCACCACATGTCAGGCTCAATTACACAGACTCACCAGTCAATGACACCATAACAGTGCAGGGTGGAGGCGGTGTAGTTGTTGAAGAAGTCGATATGGATGGAGAATCTCCATTTACAATCCACCTCAATTATACACTCGCCGCAGACAAATGGGTCGCGTCAGTTTTAATCTTCTATGAAGATGGAACCAATGAAACCGTTCTAGTTGAGTTCAATAGTACAACGAGGATTGGTGAGATTCATATTGATCCCCAGAACTCAAAGCGTATATCTCGCGTTTGGGTTGTCAAGGGTCTCGTAACTCTAATCGATGCGGATATCTCCATGATGGTAATTCCTGATCATGAAGAAGTAGCAAACATGACATATAATGGGCAACCTCTCAATGACACAGTGTCGTTAGACAGTGGAGAATCTGCATACGAAGTAATCTATCTTAACGATACAACTGCGTTCTCCTTATTCTTGAACTGGACAGGAGGAAACAAGACCCATCTAAACTTCACTATCATAAGGATCTGGAGTGATGGATCGAATGACACATTTAGAGTAGAATATCAAAATGACACATGGAGAGGTTATATTCTCGATCC
>CAYMLT010000331.1:0-3931 GCA_964391265.1 uncultured archaeon | reverse complement strand
TCGACCAGCTCGGCCCGGCGTGTGCGGTAGTCGCGGTACCTGGGGACGGTGGTGGAACGCACGAAAATCCGTCGGTTCGACACGTGTGTGAAGTATGAGGAAGGCGACGGTTCGTGGGTTAGGATCGTGCCAGGAAGTACCGTCTCGATGAACATGTGGGGGGTGACGCCTGGGTTCTACGCAGAACTTGAGCAGCGGTTTGTGCCGTGGTTTGGGGCGAACAGCCGATCCGAGAAGGCGGAGTACTTCCTCCCGAGCGTCATCAACGACCTTCTCGACGAGCGGAGGGCACGCGTGAAGGTGTTGCGGAGCGACGACCGGTGGTATGGGGTGACCTACCGCGAAGACAAGCCGATTGTCGCCGAGGCGGTACGGGCCATGATTGACAAGGGCGTGTACCCGTCCCGGCTGTGGGACTGAGGCTGATGGCGATGAGCAAGACGTTGTTCTACGACGCCGGACGGTACATCGAGATTGCCTCGCGGTTCGATATCGGCGGCACCGTTCGCACCGTTGTGCCGTTCGGCACGGGACACATCAACGATACCTACCTCTGCACGGCTTGCGGCGCCGATGGCGAGCGGGCATGGATTCTCCAGCGCATCAATCACCTGGTGTTCACGCGTCCGGATCTGCTCATGGAGAATGTCGAGCGGGTCACGACGCACATCGCACGGAAGGCGGTTGACGCCGACGAGGACCCGTCACGTGCCACACTCAGCTTTGCGCGTTGTGGGGACGGCCGGTTGGTGCATCGGGAGAAGGACGGGACGTGGTGGCGGGCATGCAGGCTCGTGGAAGAGACGCGGTCGGTTGACGTACCCGAGTCGGGGGCGCAGACGTGGCAGGCGGCGCGCGCATTCGGTCGGTTTCAGTGGTACCTGAGCGATTTGCCCGGTCCACGTCTGCACGAGACCATCCCTGGTTTCCATGACACGCCGCGCCGCGTGGTGGCGCTGGCGGATGCGGCTGAACGCGACCCGGCGGGCAGGGCCCGACACGTGCAGCGCGATCTCGGGTTTGTCTCCGAGCGTGCCGAGCGTGCGGGGCGCCTGGTGCAGCTCCAGGCCGACGGCACGCTTCCGGAGCGTATCACGCACAACGACACGAAGATTAACAACGTGCTGTTCGACTGTGCGAGCGGCGAGGCATGCTGTGTGATCGATCTCGACACGGTGATGCCTGGCCTGGCGGTGTTTGACTTCGGCGACATGGTACGTACGGGCGCCAGTACGGCAGCGGAGGACGAGCGGGATCCGTCGCTGATGGGGCTTGACATGGGGCGCTACGAACAGATGGCGGCGGGGTACCTGGACGGCGTCGGGGACAGGCTGGCGGTTGCCGAGGTCGAGCAATTGGCACATGCCGCGTGGCTTATCACGTTTGAGCAGGCTGTGCGATTCCTGGCGGACTACCTCGACGGCGACGTCTACTACAAGGTATCGCATCCCGAGCACAACCTGGAGCGGTTCCGGACTCAGCGGGCCCTGGTGAGCGACATGGAGCGGCGTGCGGGGGACATGGCGCGGGTGGTCGGGCTGCACCGGTGAGCCTCGGTGTGGGCGGCATGCCACGGCCCCGTTTATTTTTTACCTGAGACAGTCCCCCTTACCACCCGGGAACGATGCACCAGACGATAGGAATCATCCTCTTCGCGGTCCTGGCAGCTCCCGTGGTGCTGCTGATGACGCAGATGTCGCGTATCAGGCGCACGCCGCAGATGACGGCGCTTGCGAGCTGCTACGGGGTGTTGGTGCTTGACGAGTTCCTGTTCATGCAGTTGCACCAGAGCTACTACTTCTATCATGTGCTGGTGAGCTGTACCGTTGTCTCGGTGTGCGCGGGCCTGCTTTCGATGATGGAGCGCCCGGCGGGCAAGGACGGCAGCGGGCGGCTGTGGCCCTATTACCTGGTGCTGACGGCGGCGTTGACAGGAATCGCCACGCGTGTGTACCAGGCGCCCCAGTCGATGGGGGCGATGGCGGTGACAGCCCTGTTGATGGTACTGGTGATCAACGGGGTAGTGCTCATCCGCAACATCGACGACAACGCAATCCCGTATGTGAGTATTGCCGCGCTGTGGGCCCTCCGCAACGCGGTGGCGTACCAGCCATGGCCGTGGCTCAACACCATCCTGGGTGGAGCGCAATTTGGCGTGTTGAGCCTGTACGTGATGGGGCGGGCGCGCAGAGCGAACCAGGGGCTGGTTGATGAGCGCGACCTGCTGGTACGCGAGCGCGACATGGTTGTCAACATGCTCTACGACATCTCCTCGTCCGCCCAGAGCATCACATCGGTCAATTTCACGCTTATGCGGGTCCTTGAGGCGATAATCGAGGCGATACAGGTGGAGGGCGCTGCGGTGTACACCAAGGATGAGAAAGCAGGCACGGGTATCCGGCTTCGCTACGCTCAGTCCTCCGGGGTGTTCTGGACGATGCAGTTGCATGCCGAACACGGGGCCGGCAAGACCACCTTCGTCGCTTCGGACCTCAAGCGTGAGGTGTACGCGGTGGGTGAGGGTCTGGTGGGCATGGTGGCGGAGAGTCTCGAGTCGCTTGAGCTCGACCGGGGGGCCGACCGGCTCGAGATGCGCAACCTGGGGCTGAACCCGCACAACATCCGCAACGTGCTGGCGGTGCCGCTCAAGGTGAAGGACAAGCTGCTGGGTGTGCTGGTGGTCCAGAATCGCCAACACAAGGCCACGTTCGGAGAGTCCGACACTCGCCTGCTGAACGCGTTGGCAGAGCAGGCATCAATCGTGATCAACAACGCACGGATGTTCGAGGAGCTGGCCAAGACCGATCGTATCCGGCAGGAAATGAACATCGCCAGCGACATCCAGAACCAACTGCTTCCCAAGACCGTGCCCGTTTCGGAGCACCTGCGTGTGCACCCCTTCATCCGTCCCGCGAAGGAAGTTGGTGGCGACTACTACGATTTCATCGAGAGTGGGGAGGGCAGCTTCGCGATAGTGATCGGCGACGTCTCCGGCAAGGGATTGCCGGCGGGGATGGTGATGGTGATTGCGCGGACCACGCTGCAGATCGTGGCCCGGGGGCAGAGTGATACGAAGGAAGTGCTGACCCGGTTTTCGCGCGAGATGTACCCGAGGATGCGTCGGGGGCAGTTCATGACGATAAACCTGCTGGTGTGGGACGATGCGCACCGGGTGCTGCGCTACAGCGGCGCGGGACATGAGCATATTCTGTGGCACCGGGCGGACCGCGGCGCATCCGAACGTATCCGGGCCGGTGGTGTGGCGGTTGGCCTTCTCGAGGATCCGGCCAGCTACCTGTCGGAGACCAAACTCGAGATGGGGGCGGGAGATGTATTTGTGCTGTACACCGACGGTATCACCGAGGCCCGAAACGCGCACGAAGAGATGTACACGCTGAACCGGCTGCAGGAGTCGCTCGACCGCTACGCCCGGCTTCAGGACGCCGAGAAAATCAGCGGCGCGATTATGAAGGACGTGCTGGAGTTCTGCGGTGACGCCGAGCAGTACGACGACATGACACTGCTGGTAGCGACCGTGTCATGAGCATGCGCGGGGCCGCGTCTGGGCATCTGCATGTTTGTATATTGTCCAATTCGCTGATATTCAGTGGTGTTACGCACTTTGCGGTGTATCTCGACAAGCCAGTGAACCCTATCCGCCGTGTAGCATCCATTCCATGAACCGAGAGCGACCCGCGGGTGCGGGAATAACGGTACGTTCGGTTGCCGCCAGTGCCCTGACAATCCTGGTCGGCAGCATCATCATTCAGGTGGCGGGTGTCGCCGATCGCTGGGCCCCGAACCTGGGTGCTGAAGCCCTCTCGCCGGCGGCACTCATCCCCGTGTTGCTGTTGATGCTGCTTGGCGCGGGCATCTTCTCTCTCTGGCGCTTCAGGATACTTTCGCGGGCAGAGTTGCTATGCGTGATGTA
>CAYMLT010000330.1:0-3949 GCA_964391265.1 uncultured archaeon | reverse complement strand
TGTTCCCGCTAAATATCTAAGAGACCTTGGCCCTAACGATCCAGCTAGGGAGGCAATCGAGAGATATGTTCAGACCTATGTTAAGAACACTCAGAGATATCCTACTGACCTTAAACGTTTGGACGATTAGCTAGTTCTCTATCTGCGAAATTATGAATTCTGATACCAGAGACTCAATTTGTGAGATGAATATCGAATCGTGTTGTAATGCGAACCAAAATCCATCAAGAGGATTCACATCAATCTCAAGATTGAGAAGTGTCGAGGTGCTCGTATCGAAGTCTGCGACTACTTTGGTCTTAAGCACATTTACTCGGGAAATGGAAGCCAGAGCTGGAGCAATTGGTACAAGTCCAATGTAGATAATCATGCCAACAAGCATCACAATGTCTGCAAGGTCCTTTGATCCTAGAATTATCGAAGTAAGCACAAACCAAGGAAGAAGCAAAGGAATTGCTGCACCTATTAGTGCCTGAACAATAGTCTTCCAAGAAATGCCAGAGCGTATGAACATGAAATTGATAGAATCCTTCGCGGTATTCAGGGAGATATCTTGCATCTTAAGCCGAATTGACATTAGGCATGCAATTGCATAGAAAACAACGATGATTGCCGAGGCCGTGATATCGAGAGCTGAACGAAGTGCCCACATTGAAAAAATGACAACAGCAAGAAGAACAGCCATGTAAGGCCAAAATGATTCATCTTGGTCAAAGAATCTATTGCCCAGAGAATTTGTTCCATCTATCAAGATTTCATTTGCTTCTGGTGCTTCCTCTTGTTCAGACATAGATATTGAAGAACAGAAACCCCTGATATAGGATTCTAATCATAACAATAGAGCTTATAGCAGATATCGACCAAGCAAACATGTGAGTGTGAACAAGAGATGGCAACGAAAACCTTCAGATATTATTGCTACGTATGTGGGCAGCAAAATGAAATCTCTCCGAACATCCCAAAAGCACCAGCAATAAAAAAACACCAAATAGAATGCAAGCAATGTAAGGACCAAACCTTCATCCTCGTAACATCATGCCCCAAATGCGATGAAGTGAAGTATTTTCTTTCAGACTTGGATTTCCCGGAGGAAGTTCAGCACTTATCAAGAGTCTACGTCTTACTAATCAAAGGAATAAGGGAGAGTCTAGCAGGGTATATTGAGGAATTCGAGGTGCCTTTGCCAGAAAAATGGTCTGTGCAACTGAAATGTTCCTGTGGTGAAAAATACACGGCTGAAATTCCCTTGCCACATTCTTTGGAATAACCTATCTACTCGACAATGACCTCGCAGTACAGTATCGAAGGGATTGAGAGAGAATTCCGAATTGGGCAAAAGTTGTGAGCCATCTCTGCAGCCTTCGCGATTTTCTCTCGCATGGATCCATCCTCAATTGTCACTTTGAGATCCAATTCAATCTTAGCAAACTTCCATACTCCATCAACTTCTTCCATCTCTCCATAAGCATCAACAGAGGCATGTTTGAAATCGAGATGCATTCGTTCAGATACTTGGAATAGTGAGAGGATGAGACAGGAAGCAGATGCAGAAACAAAGAGGGTTTGCGGCGAAAACATACCTCTCTCTGCCTCTGGCCACCAATCTGGTGCAGATGTTACCCTAACTTCCTCCATGCCTTCAAGACGTATGGTAACGACTTTCTTTCCAATAGTTTCTGTATTCATCTTGTAGGAATGCTCTGCGGACATGAGATCTCAGCGAGTATGATTGCCGTTTTCATCTTTACTATGGTTGTGTTTCAGGTGTGTGTTGCGAGGCTATCTAGTTTTAATTTCGTAATTCACATGGACGGGACATTTCATCGAGTTAGCAACAAGACAGTATTTGTGAGACCTCTCTACAACCTTGCCGAGTTTATTCACGTCGGACTCATCTTTGGCTATGACTTCTACTTCAAGAGTAATCTGATCAAACTCCCAGCCATACTCACCCTTAACTAGAGTGCCAACACCTCGTACATTGAAATCATCAAACTCGACATGGAATCTTTTGGCTACACCATGCATACTAACTCCAAAGCAAGCTACTGCAGAACCAAGAAAGAGATCTTCAGGGGAAATCTTGTCAGTAGGGGCATCTGGCCAAAAGTCAAGTGGAGTAGCTATTTCCAAAGCAGGTTTTCCCCTAATTTCCATGGTCACGATTTTCTCACGGACCCATTTGCTCTTCATCTCATACCTGTGTGCTTCAGTCATGTTGACACCTACCAATTCCTCAGAAAGGGGGTAAAAATGGCTTCTGATATAGTCGCATAAAAAACAAAACGCGCCCTAGTTTCATTTTTCTTTTTTTTTCATGGTAGACCTTATTAGGAAGTACAGATGAAACAAGTATCGGTAGTCAGGTGGCTAGTGGGGCAAACTACTTCTGTAACATGCCCTCATAACTCCCCCCTCCTACCAGTTGGCCTCGCTGGCACTGGCTACCAACCTCTTCTTTGTTGCTTTTGTAAACACTTGAAATTTATGTGTTGGCTAGTAATACAGTCATAATTCGGTCTTTTGATATACAATTGTAAAGACATTAGTTTACATTTTCATTGGCTTTAATGTGAAACGCAATATCGTTCATTGAAACCTCGAACCTATCCCGTATATAGTTCATGGTTGTTACATAGTATACAAATACTGATTTAATTATAGGATAATATCGGAAGATGAAAATAATGGGAAAGGCTTTAGCTTTACTTGGACTCATAATGATGATATTAGGAATTATGCCTCTGGTCCTGCCACTACTTGGATCTACACTTGGAGCTTCCTTCTATCTGGGAATATATTCACTGGAAATATTAGGATACATGTTCTCTGAACTCATGCTCATTTTATTGATATTAGGATTCTTAATTCTCGTAATTGGAGCTTTTAGGTAATTTATTCATTAGGCATCAAATGGAAAACAAGGGGATCTTTTTCTCCCCCATGTCATTTTTTTGTTTAATCTTTGTGCCAACTTTGGAATTAATACTACTTCGTGACGATATTGATACGTTTCAACAAGCCAAAATAGGATAATGCAACGACCGAGTTCAGTATTATTGTTGAACATATTATAGGTTTAAATAATGCACACATATCAGAGGAGAGATATCAAGATTATTTGGTTTTGATTGGCAATTTAATCGTGAAAGTGGAACCCTTTCTAGGCTTGCCGATCACCATGATTTCTCCCCCATGCATTTCAACCAATGAACGAGAAATCCAAAGTCCCAAACCAGTCCCTCCTGCTTTAATGGTTTCAGGATCCTCAGCTCGAAAGAACTTCGTAAATAACTTCTTTTGCTCATCTGTTGATATTCCTATTCCTGAATCCGTGATTTTGATATAGAGAAAATCATCTTCTGCTTTTGCTGTAATTGTTATTGTCCCGCCAGAGGGAGTGTATTTGTAAGCATTTGACAGAAGATTAAGGATGACTTGATTAATCCATTGACTATCACCTTCCACTACTGGCAAATCTGGATCAACACTTGCATTCAGTTTCATTTTTTTTGCAACAATCTGAGGTCGTAATAATTCAACTGTGTTATCCACAATTTCATGTATCTCAATTTCACCCAGGTGCAGTCTTACTGCGCCTGCCTCAAGTCGAGAAACAACGAGAAGACTGTTTATAATTTTAACAAGATTGTTTGCGTTTCTTTGAATAGTTTTCAGAAAATTTGTTTGTTCACCAGTGAGCTCTCCAGTATCTCCTTCTAACAACATTTCCGTATAACCACATATGGACGTTAAGGGCGTTCGGAACTCGTGAGATACCAAAGATACAAATTCCGATTTCATTCCCTCTACTGCTCGCTCACGTGTTACATCACGGAACACGAAGAGCTGTCCCAAATATCTTCCACTAGCATCTTTAGCAGGTGCTGAGTGTACTTCTAGCTCTCGTTTCTGTGGCCAAATTTGGGAAACTGCTTCTCGATACTCA
>CAYMLT010000329.1:0-3969 GCA_964391265.1 uncultured archaeon | reverse complement strand
GGCACCTCTCTGGATTAATGGAACGAGTGATTTCATAGCTAGATATTTCGAGTGCCTGAGTGCTCTCTCAGGATGTTTGATAACTCCCCTTGGAATAAACACAGAAGCACGACGTAATGTAGTCCTATCAATCTTTGCTATGGCCGAATTGTATGTTTATCTGCTGAGAGAAAAATGAATAGTCATGCACCGATGCCGAATAGGAATATCAAATCCACATCTCAAGGAATCTTGTTCATATCGGTTGAAAAGGGAAGATTTGGAACAACAGCTACAATGATTTCTATAGATACAACAGTTCCACATGAACCGAACTACTTGCTACTAGCGGTTATGCTGGGCATGAATCTTGCATTCACTATAGTGGCGTGTGTGGTTTCAAGAAGAAGAGAGAGGTAATTTCTCAGATAATAGTAATCCCTATGCACAGCAAAGTAGGAGAGTGTAAATCATATTTTACAATCTTATGCATAGGGCTAATTCTGCCATAACGATTTTTCAAAAAATCATAATGATTTCTTGAGTATGGACATTGGCTCGTTCAAATGTCTATAACAAAACGTCATCCTTTTTGTCTATTATATCGATACATGTCCTTCCGAAGAAGAAACCCATGCTTGCCTAGCCCAATAGGCTTATCAGAGATATATGTTCGTTTCGATTTAGTGGCTTCTATGGTCAGCGCTGAATCTTTAGACTTCTACGGAAGTTATCCCGATGACGTTGTTGTAAGTGTCGAGAATGTGTACAAAATTTTCAAGACGCATGAATTGGAAGTAGTTGCGCTTAGTGGTGTATCACTACAGATTCTCGAAGGAAAGATAATGGCTATGGTTGGACCAAGTGGGTCTGGTAAGACAACACTTACAAACATTATCGGCGGTATAACAAAAGCCACCGTGGGCAAGGTCTACTGGGCCAACCTTCGCTCCGACATCACGAAACTCAGCGAGAGGGTCCTGACAGAAGCACGAAGAAGTTTCATTGGATTCATTTTTCAGGTGAACAATCTTCTACCTCATCTGAATGCATGGCAGAATGTAGAGCTTGCCGCAAGAATTGCAGGAGTTCCAAAGAAGACTCGACAAGAGAGAGTTGATAGGCTCATCAAACTCGTCGGACTAGAGGAACGGAAACGCAACAAGGCTACCACACTATCAGGCGGTGAGCGGTCGAGAATCGCTATTGCTAGCTCTCTTGTGAACCTTATTGATACAGAGGGTAAGGGTCTCGTGCTATGTGATGAACCTACTGGCGACCTTGACCCTGAAACTGCGCAACGTATTCTAGAGTTGTTCAAGGAATTAAACGAAACCCTCGGAACGTCCTTCTTCATAGTCACACACAGTCAACAAGTCGCTTCGATGGCTGACGCAACTGTTGAAATTCGTGACGGTATAGTATCTGGAGTTCACCAGCTAGGTATCAATCTTGATGATCTTGGTGGTACAAGGATTGTGAAGCTGGACAACAACTATAGACTGCCAATGCCAACAGATCTCCTAGAGATTGCAGGAAATCCTTCAGAATTCCAAATCAGCTATGAGAATAACCGTTTCATTCTAGTTCCGCAAGTTGGAGAACTTGCCCAGCGTGCCGTGAAAATGCGAACCTGTAGAGTTTGTGGTCACGAGATTGCTCAAGGCAAATTCATATGCGCAAACTGCGGCAGCACAGCATAACCACTGCGGTGCCTAAACAATGGATAGGGGTCAGTCACTAGTATTCGTCTTGTTACTGTTTACTCTATGCGGTAGTCTTACATCGATGCTCTTTTCATTGGCATTTCAATATCCTGTAGCAGAAACCGTACCTCGTCCACAAGGTGAATATGATACTTCTTTCTGGAATCTTTCAGATGCAGTGACCACCCCTCTTGATATTGTGAATATCTCCGATATGATAGAGGAATACCAAACTACAGATGGCCTAATTCAACTAAGTCGATGGGAGTTTGATTACTTCAGTGAAACATACAATGATGTAGATATTCGGATCAATTCTGTTTTATTTCAGCCAGCTTACCGAACTGGACCTATGCCTGCCATACTTGTTCTTCATGGTTATGGTGACAGCTTCCATGGTTTTCTTGAGAATATGAAGAAGATTGCTGCTGCGGGGTTCATAGTAATGGGAATAGATGGACCTGGAACTGGTGCATCAACACCCTATCCTCCACTTAACCCATATACCTTCTTCAACATCTCCGATGGTCCTGAATCTGCGCATCTCTATCATTCGGTATGGGCAGCTGCTCGGGCTGTTACATTGTTAGAGTCCTTCTCGTTTGTAAACTCAACTACCCTACTTGGATGGTCCATGGGCGGCATTGAAACCTTCATCCTCTCAGCAATTGATTCTCGAGTGGATGCTTCTATTCCCATGATTTCGGGTGGAAATCTTAAGGAGCCAATCTATTCAGGTTCTCTGCTCAATGCTCTCATTAATCCTACATACAAAATCGGATCTGAAGAATTAGTCACCCTTCAGACTTACTTCGATCCGATTTCCTATGCAAGAATGCTTACAAAACCTATCTTCATGCTATTTGGAACAAATGATCCTTTTTTCGTACTATCTGGAATACGACAAACAGTTGATGCGATTACAGCACCGCTGACTTTGAGCATTCGGCCAAATTGGGGTCATAATGTAGACGCCACTTGGATTGATATGATTATCCGGTGGTTGGATGAACAAGTTCGCTCAGGGCCCTCATACCCCTCGGTCGCAGTTGAAGCAACGGAAATCTTCACCGGGTTTGGTTGGACTTTGCATGTTTTCGCAAATGCTTCAATTAATGTCCCCCTTTACCTTTGCTGGAGAACGAGTGATCCTGGTTCTGTATGGGCAATGACTCCTATGATGCGAGATGGAAACACCTACTCAATAGACGTTACCCCTACTCACATCGGGAAAGTAACCTATTTTGTGTGCACACTGGATGGAACATATCTCTGGACGACATCATCGGTTCGAGAAGGATTCGGCGCTTCACTTCTAATGCCTTTCGTGGCTTTGCTTTCCGGATTTGGTGTGCTCGTGCTTATTCGAACTACTGGATGGCGTTTGACTCGATTCCATGTTCTCCGAGAAACCCCCATGCTAACAGGCATACTGATGATATCGCTCGGACTTCTTCTGCCATTCTACGGTATTAGTGGGCGTGTGCAGTTGTCCATTGTGGATTTTGTTGAGGTGTTTGGTAACTTGCTTGGTCTAGGAGGTTGGTTTCTTTCACTCATTGTCCTTGTGCTTTGCTTCATCTATTCCCTATCTGTAATGCGGCACCAGCTTCCATTCAAGCTGATAATGGCTGTGTGGGTACCCCTTCTAGTAATAATCACCATCGCCTACATAGTTTTCGCAGGAGTCTTTGCAATTACAGGGGGTTTGTCGTCTATCTACACAGGTGTGGGTGGGTATCTACTCTTATTTGCAGTACCTGTGATGCTCATAATGGAGTCTTTTTCGAACCGAATCATGTTTGATTCTGAGAATGTCCTGCCGGTTCCGGAGAATCCTTCCTCTTAAAGAGGGCAACCATCTCCTCAATACATCTCCAATTCCCCATGAGACTGCGAATTCTGTTGCGAACACGTTTCAATATTCTGACTTTTCTTCCCTCAAGCAGGCTTTCGAGAGCCTTACAGATTTCAATTCCCTCAGCATCAAAATCCGTGAGAATCAGAACGTTCCCCTTTTGGCCTGCTTTTTCGACGATATGGTCCGCCAGATCCTCACGAGTTTCATTTGTTTGAGTCTTGATTATGGGAGCAGTTACACCAAGGTTTCGCAGTAGTCTCACATCTCTCTTACCTTCTACAACAATCAATAGTGGATTGTATTTCTGGGGCACATCAACAAGAATCTTCAGGAGTGCTCGTTCATTTTCCCTCAGAGGCTTGGCACTTCGATATTCCACCCCTCACCACCTTTCCAACTATCCCGGCGTAATAGCTACTTTCA
>CAYMLT010000328.1:0-3973 GCA_964391265.1 uncultured archaeon | reverse complement strand
TGTCTTGATATAGGCGGAGTCCATGCTATGAAGGACCCCACACGTGGCGGAACTGCAGTTGCTCTCAACGAGATTGCATCTAAGTCTGGTTTGGAGTTCGAACTTGATGAGAACCTGATTCCTATCCGCCCTCAGGTGAGGACTCTCTGTGAGATTCTTGGTCTAAATCCTCTCCACATGAGCAATGAGGGCACAGTTCTGATGACTGTGGACAAAAACAAGACTGATGATGTTCTTAATGCTCTTGCAAAACATAATGCTACAAAGGATGCACAGGTTGTTGGGACCGCCCAAGAGGGCAAACCTCGTGTCGTGATGACTACACAGATTGGTGGAAGGAAGCTCATCCAAGTACCCTTAGGAGAACCAGTTCCGCGAGTTTGTTAAGGTCCAGACTCACTCAAATTCAACCACGAGTGATGCGCGACAATGTGGACATCTGACAGTGTCCGGTCCAATCCAGTCTACTTCTTCTGGATTGATATCTGCTCCACATCTAAAGCACTGTGGAGGAATCCTACGGACAACAGGTTCTTCTCGCTCAATTACCCTCTCGTCACCCGATTTGAATGGATCATTGACGACTGGTCTTTCATAACTAGCACTTGTTCGATCCACAGTGGATTGTTCTCCAGATTTAGAACGAATAATTCCGACTATTATTCCAAGAAATACATAGATAATTACGAAGAATAATAATCCAATTCCGAGAGAACCAAATTGCGCGAATGTACTGCTACTATGATTCTTGTCCATTCCAAGAGGATACGGGGCAAGCATTAGAATTGGCATTAGGGGAAAGATCGCCAAAAAGCCTGTAAAACAGCATCCACCACCACCACCGCTCTTGTATCCAGCATATGTAAGAGCTAAAAGAAACAGAATATAGCCCGCCAGCATAGCGTAGATTGAAATATCGACTTCCAACCCAAATGTACTGCCAAGAAGACTCAAAACAATCAGCATTATTCCAATCACTGCAGTCAATAGAGTATTGCGATCGCTGCCTGAACTCAGTTCTTTCCACTCCTATACACATTAAACTGACATGCCAAAATGCTTGATACCCCTCTAATATGGTTCTCGATTCTGGTTTGAAACTACTCAGATAGAGGCGTTAACAGATAACACCTGCTCACCAGAGAAATAAGACATTGTTGAGGTCTTCCAGATTTTGTTTCAGATTCGGTTCTATGATCTCTTGGAATATTCCAAATCGGTTTGCTAGCCCTGCTCCTATTTTAGATATTAGATAGCATTTCTCAGGATTCTCCAAAGCAATATCTATGAATTTCTCGACTTCCTTCTTGTAGACTTCCTCATACTCATTGGGATGGTAGAATGCTGAGTCTATACCAAGTGGCTGTTTCTTTGTTATGAATCCGTAAGTATTTGGCTCATCCCTCAGTGCTGCGGCGCCACCCTTTCCTCTTCTATCGAGATTATCTCCAAACACAAAGACGCAATCAGGATTATGACGAAGGAAATTCGCATCTACAAACTTGTTCTCTCCAAGTCGTTCTAAACAGTTCTTGAACGTAGGATTCATGATAGATTCCCGCTAGATACTCAGCTAGACAAGTGTAGTCTGTCCCGCTGCTTCAATCTCTTTCTGTTCTTCCAAAATTCGTTTCATCTTGAATTTGAGTTGAGCTAATCAAATCTGAGTATAAATAGCATCACTAGAGAGTAATTGTGAGGTTAGAGTGCTATGAATGGAGGCATTAATGAATCAGGTATCGAAACAACTGATTCCATTGATGAGGGAAAACAACGCAAAACAAAATGGATAAAGATTGAAACCATTGAAAAATTCGATCAATTGCTAACAAGACATCCATACTTGTACGCCCAATCAACTTTCCAAAAGCGATATCGGAGGGTAGTCAAGTATTTTCAATTCAAACAGCTTCTTATCGAAAACAAATCGATTTCACTTGCCGATGCAGCTCGCAGTGTTGGGATTCCTGAAACCACTGCACATTATTGGAAGCAAAAAACCGTTCCGATTCTAATGAAGATACTTCTGGATAACGAACATGTCTTGAGATCTAAAGAGGCTTCATTGACATCCGAATACAAACTGCATGCTATTCCATCATACAAAGCATATGATTACTTCAAGACAGTATCTCCAACCGATAGCGATATCGACCTATTTTCCGAAATAATCGTATCTCTTTCAAAGGCATCGCAAGAACAGCTATGCATAGTTGAACTGACCCCTCACAAAGGACAACAGGTGAAAATGCAACGAATTGCTAGATACATTGCCAAAAAGCGCAATCAAATCGAGAAAGCATTAGAACCTCGATGTAATTCTGGAAATCGTATCCGTATTGGTGTTCTTGATGACAAGCTATTCATCTGGCGCCAAAGACCAATGAAAAAACACTTTCTGCTTCTAGCTGATGAGCTCTTCTATTTTGATAAAAGAGAACGAACAAACCTGATACAAAGAGCACAACGCCACCTTGGTGGAATTGGTGATGCTCGGCTTAGTGAGCTTGTACGCCAGATGACTGGGTATACCTTCTCAAAGCGATTTCCTGTAGATTCCATCAACGCTGACTTGAAACATGAGAAACACTACCTTTCAGGAAGAACTCTCCATTTCATTCTTGATATATTGAATGAGGATCTACATGGGTACATCCAGAAGGTAAAGAAAATAGGCCGTCAGAAGCAGATTATGGACCCACGAATACTGAGCAATGTATCCTTTGACCAACTAATGATTCGATTGTTTGCGATTATTGGTTCGGATGGACACATCCAACCAACAAATGGCCGAGTACAATACTCGGAATGGAATCAAGAGCGGAGAAAACGGGTATCTCATATTTTGAAGAAACTGGGTGATGTAGTAATCCATCAAAGAACATCAAAAGGAGTGATTATAGGATTATACCTCCCATCAGTTATTGGCAGAATGCTTCTGAAACTCGGAATGCCCTCTGGAGATAAGGTACTACAAGGCTACAATCTTCCTGCATTTATCATGAATGCCTCGGCAGAAATGAAGATTGGCTATTTTGAAGAGTTGCTGCCCGAAGAAGCATGTTTGTCTATTCGTGAAAATGGTTTGGCTTACGTTATTCTTGGACGCAGAGTTGTTCTCTGTGATCCATCTAAATCAAAAAAATATGAATTCTCATCAAAAGTTAGTCCTAAGCACAGAATCCTAATTAAGAACTACGGGAGAAAGGATTTCAAGAAATACGGCTCTCAGAAGGTTCTAGAACAGAGTATTGTTTTATCAAGACGCAAGTTGAAAGAGATGTCTAAAACAACCAGTGCATCACATTCTGCTTCTCAACTTCTAGCCATTATCAATGAAACTCCTTGCAAATTATTGGATGATGAACGAAAGCTCCTTGCAAGTATTGGTATAAGAACTAGCAGAAACTGGAAAGAAGTCACGCTATATGAAAGCGGCCGAATTTCCGTTCTTTGGGAAATACGAACCAAGAGTCAACAAGATACAGCTCTTTGGGGAACATTAGCACCGCCCAATGACGTATTGAAATTCCAGAAATTTCAGAACTGGCTCCAAGAAAATAATGACCTTGTGCAGCAGGTTGAATCCGATGGGTTTATCCCAACTTAGCCTGATGTAGCGCCTTTTCTTCCATTTCCTGTTGTTCTGAAAGGATGCGTTTCATTTTAAATTTCAACTGCGCTTTCAATTTTATACGATCCTGATCCAATCCAAAGTAATCTGCAAAGAGCGGAGTCGTCTTGAGAATCTTGCTCCGTCCTTCAGGGATTGCATCTACAAACTTCTTCTCAACGAGGTCTCTGATATGGTCATAGCAGTGAGTGCCTCGCTGTGCAACCAACTCTGATTGAACAATAGGCTGCTTCAGCGCAATGAAGACCAGTGTTTGAAGGGTCGCAAAGGAAAGGAGCCCTCCTGGAATCAACTTGCCCACTCGGGGAGTCAATTCTGGTTTCAACTGCATAACATACC
>CAYMLT010000327.1:0-3974 GCA_964391265.1 uncultured archaeon | reverse complement strand
AGATCAAGATGAGTATGTACTGACTGTCACTGGCTACAGAGGTATGGAGCGGACAGTGAAGACCATCTCATTCTCAGAGGACGAAGTGATGGATATCGAGATAGCCTTGCGTGATGATCCTCGATCTGCTGATGCCCCTACTCTCTCTACGTATGACATGGAGAATAGAAACGAGATAATTCAGGTTCTTGATGCTATCCAAAGAGGAGAATGGGAGCCTGAGGATGAATCAGATGATTCCGTATCAGAATTTGAGGAATGTGAACAACATATCGCGAGTTTGAAGAAGATAATAGAGGCTAAACCTTCAAGAAGAAGGGATATAGGAGAAACTCTGATACGCTTTGGGGAGGGATATTGGTTCCGGGGAGCCAAAGAATTAGCACTAAGATATATAGAGGAATCAATTCTTCAACTAGAGAAGTGTAACCTGTCTTCATATGCGGTGTACTTGCCCCTCTCAAAGGGATATTTGCTTCGAGAAGAATGTCAGTCAAGCTTAGGGATTGGGACGAGAGAGGGTGTTGAAGATGCTATTGGAAAGGTACAGTCTATTATCCAATTGATTCCTGCAACCTCCGCAGTATCAAACTCTGATAGGGTAGAATTACGTAAGAATGTGAGCTCTCTCAAGTTGCTATTGAAGAGATACAAAGGGAAGTGAGTCAACCTCTACTATAACTAATGGCCTAGAAAGCCATAGACCAGACCAGAGATGGATACAATGAGTGCTATTAAACATGTGATTAGTTTCTGATGATGTGCTTGTTGTTTGGGTTGGTAGAGGTCAGCATAATCATTGAGATTTCTTCTATGTAGGTGTCAATCTCAAGTCTTTTCGTATCAAGATCGATATTGCTTAGCCTTCTTGCTCCAACCAACCTGTAGGGCCTATAGGTAAGGGAATAAGAAAGATTGCTAACGAACCAAAGACAAGTACTATCAGTAGTGGTATGCCGAACAATAACGAAGGAAGTTCCGCCAGAAGTCCGTACACCAATACTCTTCTACGAGATTCCATTCGCCTAAAATATCTATACACCATCAAGGGGAACCCCACTCGGAGAATTGTTAGAGGAATCGCAATGACGAAGAAAGAGAGATTGAATGCATGACCAGCTAAAATAATACCAAGTATGTTAAACCACATAGCAACTAGATAGGTTTCCTGTGTCCCTGTTGAGGTACTTTGGAAACTGATAGCTTCAGGACTGAATACAGCAAGGAGTGTTAGTATGATTACACAAATCTGAGGAACCTTTGTCTGACCTTTCGCATTTTCCGGATAACCAATTCGGTAGACCCAAATGACAATGGATGCCAAAACTGCAACAATGAGAATAATGATACTTCCAAGTATTGAAACAAGCAACGGGTTGTTGATTGGTGGTACTGTGATATCAGAAGGTTGCATTTGTGTTTTCCTCCATTATATCTGAGATTCACCATGACAGCTTAAATAGGTTCAATAAAATAGGCATTACATGATTTCTGACCTTATAGAATCTTCTAACAAGCAAGAACCCTGTAGATAGAGTCTTTCCAAGGTATAATAAAGAACACACACCTCTAAGTGTAGAGATTACTCAGAGGTGTGTTTGTGAAATTCTAATCGCCTGTCTTCCATTCAACCCATTGATGGTCATTGTCGTCATATGAATAGAAATCAATGTATAAATCAGTTTCATGATAATAATAGAATGGCCATAGATAGGTATGATAGTTCCAATTCCCATGTGTCCTAACGAAGATTGAGTATCCCAAATCTTCTTGTTCTATATAGTAACTATCCACACCATCATTGCCAACCATAGCAGTTTTATCACTATATGAGTATGAAGTGACCTCCCAATCATAAGCAGTCACTGTTGACCTCATACCGATATGTGATGTATTCCAAGGTTGATTTACGTAGTATAGGTAGTCATCATTCCAAGTTCCTGCTGCAACAGGCATCGCCATCCCTAATATCAAACAGCTGAACGCAACTGTCGGCAACAGTGTACCCAGTGGTGATCTAATTTTCGACAACTCAATTCCTCCACAATCGCAGATCGTTACTGCAACTGTCGAGTATTCCGCCACTTGTATTTTAACAATTCGATATTCATATGATTATTTGATTCATTAACGATTGCGCTCAATGTAGAAAACAATGTTCTTAGGATTCCAAATCTGAAAATTCGCTTTCATAGTTCAGAAAATCTTCTTTTTCCTTTTCCTCTTTCGTGGTCCGCTGGGGCCGCGGTCATTCTTAGCTATCCGAATTCGTGCATTTCTTGATCTTCGAACACCATAGAGTGCAATGAACAAGAATATTGAAACAACAGGTATTGTGATCCAAATTGGATTTGAGTAACTTGGTGAGGGGTAAGGTCCTATTGGAATTCCCAAATCAAAATCAGTTTCTATTAGTTTTACTCCACCCCAAAGCCAATCGATATTCATCAGACCGAGTAAGAAGTAGTCACAAGGACTTCCTGAAATCTTGAGAAGAACACTAGTACTCAGATCGTAAAAATAATTCGCGTTTTTGGTTTCACCGAGATACGTATTTCCTGAAGCAAATACGTGAAATACTTCTTGAAATCCGCTTGGTGCAGGTTGTCTTTCTCCTGTGGATACTTCCTTTTGTCCTTCAAGAAATCTTGTACCGCATGAAGCGACAACTACCATTTCTCCATCTGCCCAATCAGAATCCCCAAAAAGAGTTGTTGTGCCATTGTATCCTACCTTGCTCCCATTAAGAACCTCAAATCCATTGTTTCCATTAATGCTGACGAGAGTGTACAAGTTCGGAAGCTGAAGTGTTGTATCATTTGAGAAGTAGCGTACCATAATAAGTTCAATTTCACCATTCGACTTGAGTTCATGAATAACTATTCTGGCATGTACAATAACTGGGTCATCTACATCAACATATGCTGAACTCCCATTATGGAATTTCATTGTATTCATACTGATTTCGAATAGGAAATAATCACCTTGAGTTATTGATGGTTGAACATAATCGCGAATATCAATACAAGATGCTATAGATGCTGATATGGTAATTACGAAAATGATTGTACATACAGTTACAGTTTGATATCTTCTTTTATTGGATCTTTTGTTCAATTTTCTATTCAATTTATGGTATTAATCTTCTTGAGAGTATGCATTGTTACAACACATCCAGTACGCCCTCCCCATATTCACGAACTATCTCAGAACCAAGAATAATTCTAAAATCATCTATTTAAACAATTCTCTTTGTAATCAATAAAAAACCACTTGATGTAATTCAGAAACATTCTCTTGTAACACCTATCGTCAATTAGAGTTCTCTGTTCAAAGAAACTAATGAGAATGAATCCTTCTATCTCAAGAGTGTAAAACACAAAAGATTATTGACACTTGGATTATCCAATCCATCCTTTGCTCACTCAACTATGGCAAACGTGATTTCTCCTTATTAGAGATTTGGTCAATCCGATTCAACCATCTTGAGAACTCATTGATCCCAGAGATTATATATCACGAGCAGAGAAAAGCACGATGCTTTTCGATATCAATCACGGGCTTGGCTAGTTCCTCATGAGAGTACACATAGGTATGAAAATGTACATTGACGATATTTAAAACCACGCGAGTGTCATTTGTCATCATTTATTATGTGGATTCGCCTTTACGAAATGACAATTTAGCCAGTGCAAGCAGATTCATTAGGATGTTACAATGGCTAAGATTAATTGGAGAGCACGACTGTGACCAGTCAATACAGAATACTGACACTACATCCAGAAGGAAAACAGGGGGTCAATATAGAGAGAGAAAAATATGACCTCATTCGGTGTAATATTCTATCACTCCTGAATGAAGAAACCCAAGTATCCTTCAAAGACCTGCAATCCGAGATTAAGAGTCGAATTGGCAAAGATTTCAAAGGATCAGTTAGTTGGTACTATACAACGGTCAAACTTGATTTGGAGGCA
>CAYMLT010000326.1:0-3986 GCA_964391265.1 uncultured archaeon | reverse complement strand
ACCATGTACGCTATGGCTTCTGAAGAGTACATAGAACTCCACAAGAAAATGAGAGACATACTCCTTCCTGGAAAGTAGTTGATTCACTAACTCACATACTGCATATTATGATGTTTGACGTGTTAAATTGGGAGTATACTGGCTGACAATTAATTGGCACAGATGTTGGTCTGTGTTTCTCCAACCCCGGGAATAGTCTTGATTTGGTCCACCACAAAAAGGCTAAGATCTTGATTTGTGGAAAATTCAGCCTTTACAATAATATCATAGGTTCCGAATATGAGATGCGCCTCTAATACTGCATCTAAGGTTCGAATCTTGTTCAGGACTTCTCTTTGCGATGCCATCTCAACATTTAGTAAAATGAAAGCTAAAACACTCACTGTTGGAAACCGCTCCTGCAATAATAGCGAACATGCTCACTCTTATTCTTTGCGTGATGCATATTGCAAGGAAGCTCGGAAAGTGCCAACAATCCAGAGAGATAATAATGAAAACGAACATTAGCCAGTGGAGAACTTCATACCATTTTCGTACAGGCATATTTTAGGTCAATCATTGTAAGGTCAGGTATTGAATCAGCTGTTGCCCAAGCCAATACCCATCTGTCAATCTCTTTTCCAACACGGAACATCAGGAAATGGCCTTTTCCTTCTGAAGATGCATAATAGGAGTTATCTGTAGAATGTCTCGTTTTGTAGGTCACACCAGATACTTTTACACTTAACCCTCCCTTGGCACAAACTTCAGCGATGGAATCTATGTCACCAACAAGATTCCAATTATCGGTCTGCCAGATAACTGTAGAACCTTCTGAAACAGCGAATGCCTGTATTTTTGGGTTGTTTGAGTAAAGGTAGTTCCAAGCATCCGTGATAGACATTTTCATATCTCCGTTATAGAGTAGGGAATAAATCCCTTCAGAAGGCTGTAGTGACGGGGGAGCCTATTAATGTCCCCCAACACCAAGTTTGAATTAGATCTTGCCTTTCAAGTACTTAGCGGCACGATCTACATCGACATAGATTCCATCGGGAGCAGCGTCGGGAGCTGCCCAAGCAACTACCCATTTGTCAGCATCAATCCTGGCCAAGACTAGAATTCCATTGCCACTCAAATTGCGGGCTACAAGGCTCTCGGGACTCGTCCTCATGGTCATGTATTTTACTTGATTCTGAGTAATGCTTGTTGCTTTATTGGCTACAGCATTCACCAAAATTCCCGCATCCGCTTCGAGGCTCCAGTTGTTACTCTGCCAAAGAACAGTACCGTCAGACCTAATGACGCCAAAGGCCTGTACCATCTGTCCAGAGGCATTATATGCTTGTGTATACGCATCCATAATTGGATCAGACATTATTTAATATCACCCCGTGGGTAGAATCACACGGTTAATGATTTCATAGCTGCAGGGTTCCCATAAAAAGAATTCTTTGATGGAACACTCTTAAGCAACCAGAGAGGAAATGAAGTATGCTCAAGAATCTACTTTGGGAGGATGGTGACTGCACTTTTTTGAAAGTTCTAGTTAGACCCAATTCAGGACAACGAGAACTTATCTATATTCTCTCTGAAACAGAGTTTGTTGTAAACCTCAAAGCGCCTGCAAGGGAAGGAAAAGCGAATACTGAGTTAGTGAAAAGAATCTCAAAGGCGCTTTCTATATCCTCAGGTGATGTAGCTCTGGTCAGCGGACAAAAATCTAAAGAGAAGACTCTTATGATATCAGGAATGAATGCGGTAGATGTTTGGTCTGCCCTCAATGCGTTACATAAACGCTAAATATCCCAACAGTTCCGTAGGTGTACTCTAGGATATCATTCCATTCGATGCCCCGATGGCAATCGCAAACAATAACAACGGAGGCCTTGGAACTGAAACGACTTGACTCAACAAGGGCCCTACTCTTGGGTCTATTTGCTGCTGGTCTTTTCTATTCACTCTTGGTCGTCGCCGAAGGCAGATTCAACTATGGAATATTCGTAGCGGTTATTATTGAGGCGGTACTTCTCATCGGATCAATTATTCAAGGGCCACTAGATAAGAAGGGTTTGGGGGTGATTTCCCTTGCTGCGATTCTATATATCCTTCTCTCTGCGCTTCTTGGAGCTTTCTCAGAGATAGTCGTGATGGCTGTGGGAGGTCTGGCAATCTATGCAGCTCTTACGAGCGAGCCTAAATTCCCATTAACAAAACGGGCTATTGGAACTGGAATTGTGGTGGGAGTAATAATTACCTTTCTTGGGATTTATCTTGCTCTGAAACTTGGTGTCGTGTATTTCGTAGGAGCAGAGCTATTGGGATTCCTAATCTTGAGTCTTAATGGTAAATACACACCGCAGGAAAATGCAGTGGTTGTGTCTATCGCAAATAGCTCTTCGATGGTTTCAATCGGAGTCTTGATCACATTTCCAGCAATTGCAATCTTTGCTCCTGCAGAAGTAGCAGCGAGCTTACTCACGTACCAATTCATTGCGTTTGTAACGGGAGTAAGTGCACTATTTGGATTAATTCTAATGGCACCTTTTAGAGACAGGTTCGAGAATGAACCATGGCCCCAAGTAAAACCACAAGCTGAAACAATCAATTCCCTTGGAGCAGATGCTGCATCCAAGGTGACTGTAGTTACGGGTTTGGCTGTATCCAGTCTCTGGGTTGGAGCCACAAAAGCTGCAGAAGTGATGAACGAAGGCCTAGATCTTTCATCAATTCCCCATGCAGTAATTCCAGCTGTCCCCGATTGGATAGGTATAAGCAATTCTCCTCTGATTGGAGCAATTGGATTCTTTATCGGTTGGAAGCGAGTGCTCATTATGGCGCTTGGGAGTCTAGCATCACTTCTAATTTGGGTCGTACTTGAAGGAGCAGCACCAATTCTCTATGGGGAGCATCTGAGGCGTCCTGAGATACTCTACTTGGCAATCGGGATGTTTGTCACGGTAATAGCTGGAGACGTATTTTCGAGTAAGACGCCCAAGGATGATGAAAAAGCTTGCCAGGAAGACGGACCTAAAGGGGACACAGCACCTGTAGAGGAAGAAATTCGACAGGAACAAGAAGCATTCCTTCCAAAGCTACTCCGAGTTAGAGAAGAACTGATTTCCATTCAAGTAATCAAAGAAGAAATTCGCGAAATGATTGCAGACCCCAGAGAATACCTTGCATCTAGAAGAGGGCAAATTCCCCCGTGGGTTGCAGTAGTGTCCATGTTGCTGTTTATGTTAGTGGGCATTATCGTTTTCTCAATAATCGAACCCTTTGCAAATCTGGAGATTCCCTGGCTACTCTTTATTCTTGGGGCGCCAGTTGCTTTGGTATCAGCATATTTCACAGCGCGAGCTATCAGTGAAACAGGAATGCTTGCCGGATATATCTCGGACATGGTCGCCATACCTGCAATACTCCTATTCCAAGTATCCTTTGCAGCTATTACCACGTTTATGTCAATGCTTGGTGCCCTTCAAGACGCAGCAATCGCACTCCTTGTACACCTCAAATTAGGAAGTCTTACAGGTGTAAGGGGCCGAGATATAATGAAGGCAGTATTTATGGGAGCTCTTCTTGGGACATTTGTTGGGTCTCTTATGACGTATATGTTGTACATTACCTACGGGTTTGGAGGAACTGCTTTCCCAGCTCCGGCTGCTCAGCTTTTCGGATTTCTGGTCGTTAGCCTCACAGGACTGAGTAACTTCCAACTTCCAGGAGTAGATCAATTCACTGGTATGCATCCTATTGTGGCGTTTATCTATCTCCTGAGTTTTGCGATAGTCGGATTTCTTACAGGACGGGAGTTAAGCAAGAGAGGATTGAGTCCAATGAGCTTAGCAGTTGGCCTTTTGATACCACCTGCAACAACTGTAGCAATGTTATTCGGAGGATATATTGACTACCGGCTAAAGAAAAGAAAGGATGACCAATCTACCGAAGATCCAACAGAAACTCCCAGATACAAAAGAATGACAAAAGTACTCAGTGGACTTGTT
>CAYMLT010000325.1:0-4002 GCA_964391265.1 uncultured archaeon | reverse complement strand
TTATGTTGGATAATATTCGTTTGTAAATCAGTTTGATGAGGATCCCTTTTTTGGGAACATTAGTGATATGCTGAATAAAAAATTGCTGTAATGATTCTGATCAGCGGACGGGTGACTCGGGTCTACGAAGCATACCAAGTTTCAGGAGCGGCAGTCATGGTTATCATTCTACCAATGATAGTCCCGCTGTTAGTAATGCAATCTGGTATTCCTGATGCAAATTGCGTTTGGTTTTCGGATTTCTTAATACTACTTATTGCTGGCGTGCTTATGGTCGTAACCTGGCTTTTGGCGGTCGCAGGTTCAACAGAGATCGATTGGTTTCGCTAGTCTAGCTGATAATAGGCAAGATAGTCTCTTGCCTTTCCTCTTTTTTTGACGCCTGTATCAACGTATATGTTAGAATTTGGATTTAATGGAAAAGCGATTCTACTCAACGTCCCTTATATGCCTAAATTTCATCTCCTTGAACTCCACCAATTGGACTTGTCTTAGTCACTAAGGAGATTTTAGCAAGTGATGATACATTTCATGGAACGAAAACCTGAGATTGTGCTTTCAAGTAACCAAAAACATCCCTTAGCCATGCAATGGAGCTAGAACTCCTCGTATACAGGCACTGATGATAGTCAACCTCAAAATCAAGCCGAGGTAAGAACAAAAAACCTGAAGATTCTCCGACACCGATACCCAGACTACATTCTTGTATTTCATACAACCGGGTTGTCTTATCATTGAACTGATTCATAAACAAGTTTTCTTCTCCATGGCTGCGAATTAAATCAATCAATTCATGAGTCAAAATCAGTTCAACTTGAATTTTTTCATGATTCAGCATCCCTGATTGGTATATGCTTTTTCCGATTTGGTAGTCAAGATTTCCACCGGCTTGTATGAGAACTTGTGTTTCATCGAAGTCACTCTTGATCTGATTGATAATCGAGATGAGATCAGGTATCACTTCAAAGATTAGTGAACCGAATCTAGCACGTAGCTCGTGATTATCGAGAAGAAGTATGTGTGAAGAGAGGTAGTAGATAAACCCATTTCTCTGAAGGTTCTTGATTGCATCCGAAATGTGAATAGAATTTACAGTCGCTAAGTATCGACCATCATGGTGGGATATTACTAGACTTTCTACAAGCTTAGCTAAATGTTTTTCTAGCGTTGAAGGATAAATGCTCAAAGCTCTTGATATTTCGTTAAAGCGCAATCCCTGAGGATTCTCAAGAAGTAGCTCCACCACCTGTCGTCTTTTCTGTGCCTTAAGAGCCCCAATAGTCTTCTCAAGATGTTCATCGTCCATTCGATTGAATTCCTCTTTTGTTAAAAGCAAACAAGATTATACCCCTTTTTTCGTATATTACGAGATTCTATCCGCGCAATCTTATATCAATTAAGAACCAAGTAAAGTCGTGACTAGAAGTATGACAGAAGAATATCAAGAAGCAAGTAATGTGAGCCAGTATTTGAAACCAACAGAAATGTGCGACTGGAAGCATCCGGACATTTTGAGAAAAGCAAATGAAATTAAAGGGAAGCCAAAGACCCAACAAGAAACTGCTTTGAGCATCTTCTACTATGTAAGAGATGAAATCGTTTTCAGCATTAATGACTCCAAAACCAAAGCCTCACAGACTCTGAAGAAAGGATTTGGTGAATGCGCTACAAAGACTAACCTACATATTGCTCTTCTTCGCGCTTCGGGAATTCCTGCAAGATTCCACCTTTCGAAATGCGAGAGTAGCTCTTTGAATGGAATTGTTCCTGACTGGCTATCAAGTAGAATGCCAGATGTTGCTTCACATTTTTGGCCAGAGGTGTATCTTTCCGGGAAGTGGATTGCTTGTGAAGGCCTATTTGACAAAGGTTTGTATGATGGACTGGTGGAAAGAAATCTACTAGACAAAAACCGAATTCCAACTATCGACTGGGATGGAGAGTACGACCTAATGATTCTCAAACCGTGGCTTGTTGAAGATCGTGGAACTACATCATCCTATGAGGATATCTACAGTATGCTAGATGGCACAAGAAAAGAGGAAGGAATGCCACCTCGAATTGTTGAACGCTTATTCGGTTGGATAATCTATTCATCTTTTAAGCGGCATACTGATAGCATCAGAAAACCACTAGTATGAATTGAAACCTATTGCCGACCTAATCTGATGATAATATCATATAACCGGCTCCTCAACCAGATACTGAATCATATTCTCGCCTGATGTTGTATTCTAACACTGCTGCAAATTAGAAAAGGATATCCAACATTGTGCGGGGAGAGGGCAAGTCCCTCTAAGGCAACCATATGATTACGATTGCACGTCCCGTCCAAGGCCTGTACCTCTCTCGCAATTCCGAAGATTCGCGAAATAAGCTGATTCGGCCACTCTTGGTGGCAGCAATAATTCTGATTGGTGCATACGGAGTGTGATTATTCAAAATCCCACTAGAGATATATTGATGTTTATTTCCATAGTGAAGCAGATAGGAGTAAGGGGCATCATATTATGTCAGATATAAAACCAAGAGGCTTCAAAGAAATACTTGTTTCACAAGAAGGTCTGTATCTTATAGCTATTTCATGGATTGTTGTAATTATTGCATTAATATGGAATCGAATTGATCCATTTGCATTTCCTCCAATGGCAAT
The DNA here is from genome assembly GCA_964391265.1 of uncultured archaeon. Classification (GTDB taxonomy): domain Archaea; phylum Asgardarchaeota; class Thorarchaeia; order Thorarchaeales; family Thorarchaeaceae; genus MP5-2226. Next base: position 1,349 of record CAYMLT010000325.1, on the reverse strand, counting down.
TGGAGTAATTGGAGCTGCAACTGGCTTCTGTTTGTTTCAACTACGCTCAACATTCAAAATGCAGATTGCTGGATCAAGTACCACAAATGAAGATTCTGTTGAAAAGCCATCAGATATGAATGGTGAATAGAAGGATATCTTTGTTTTTCTTTTAGAACAGTTATGTTTGCAAATCATTCTCATGTACTGCCTTTATTACTCCCTCATTGACCATACGAATACATCCCCGTTATGCGATGAATAGATTTCTCAATTGTTTACTATTATAGGAAACATTGGACCTAGGTTCCACTCAAAAATGATGACTGTTACAAAATAGAAAGGGTGCTCAACAGAGGGCGATGAAAGACAAGACCCTCTGTATCACCGAATACAATGGTCCATCTAGATTTAGTGTAATCTCTGACCTATGCTATGATTGATGGCAAAATCAGAATGATGATATATTGTACCAAAAAGGCCATGGTCATCCAGAGATGACTTTTCCCCTCTCATCAATTTCAGTAATCTATCCCTTGTTCTTCTTATACCTATAATCTCCGCATGATAGTGAAGCGAGCTGAGGTGGTCACAACAATGGGTATCTACATGTCTAGCAAGGCATTCGTAATTTCTGCTATTTGTCCACCACTTCTCAATCCGACCTGCAAGAATGGGGTCTTCTTTCAATTCTGGTAGCAGCTGCTTCGTGCGTCTTTCAACCTGGCTGCGTTCCTCTTTAGTGATGGTTGTACATGATGGATAACTAATCGAATATTCTATCATGTCAAGGACATCGATGCTTCTCTTTAGTGCATCTCCTTCGTCGTTGTCGAACCTTTGTATGATTGTTTTGAGATATGGCAATTGCATGCGCCTCTATTTGTTGTTTTATCTATGCAATGTATCTTTGTCTCTCTTAGACGCTAGAACGGTGAGACAAAAACATCGTCAGTATCTGAGGGGGTATTGGATATATTGTAAAATGAAAAGGGTGCTCAACATTGTGCGGGGAGAGGGCAAGTCCCTCTAAGGCAACCATATGATTACGATTGCACGTCCCGTCCAAGGCCTGTACCCATCTCGCAATCCCGAAGGATTGCGAAATAAGCTGCTCTACCTTCTAGAGATAGAATCTTAGGAGGTGATTGATGGAAGACGAGATTGACTCTCATCTTCTTCCATCCGCAGCTTCCGCTACGGATACCTTGTTACGACTTCTCCCTACTTGCGACCCCAAGATTCGTCATCGCCCAATGGACGATACCTCACCCCAAAGCCGCTCGCATGGAGCGACGGGCGGTGTGTGCAAGAAGCAGGGACGTATTCTCCGCGCGATAGTGACACGCGGATACTAGGGATTCCAGGTT
>CAYMLT010000324.1:0-4019 GCA_964391265.1 uncultured archaeon | reverse complement strand
CTGGTTAGAATTAGCCACTCAGGGTCTAAGTCTGAACATGTCCAGTTCAGGAGAATGGATTCACTTTCTAACATCTCTTGATCTGCTATACCGGATAACAAAGGCGCAATCGTATCTTGGCAGGTAACCCACGTAGTATTCGTCACAGAGTTGCCATATGCATCTGTTACCAACATTGTCACATTGTATAATGCAATATCTGGAGCAAGCTGGTATGACACCTGTGATGAGTCCCAGATTCCTGAAGTATCTGGGGTTCCATTTACGTAAACCTGCCATGAACCATCTTGGTCCCATGAATCGATATTGTTGACCTGCCAGTTAATCTGAAGAACTTCACCCAATTCTACAATCAGGTTTGTAAATCCAATCAATGTTGGAGCTGTTGTGTCTTCAACAGTGACCCACAGCTCATCGGTCTCAAAGTTTCCAGTCGCATCGTAGATAATCAGAGTAATATTCCATACTCCAGGTGTAAGCCCATCAAGTGTAAGCTCTATATCTCCTGAAAATGATGTGCTAAATACTTCCAGCGTATCATTCTCATAGATTGTATAGTTTTCTGGATTGAGTTCAGTCCAGGACCAAGAGGTTAGAGGTGATTCTCCGGCTTCGTATGTGAAATCATCAGGGCCAGTTATTGATGGTCCTGTTGAATCAACATAGGTGACAATGCATGTCAATTTTATCATATTGTCAGAATCATCCCACGCAACTAGCGTGATATTATGGTTGCCAGGCGTTGCGTAGTTCAACATGTATGGAATATATTCACCATCGGTGAATGTGTATGTTGCATCCATTATATCATCACGCCAGACTTCCCAGATGTTTGGATTTAGATCGTTGAGTGTGAAGTTAACCCATGAAATTGTTCCTGTTTCTGCTTCAAAATTCGAAGGGAAATCGGGGGAGGTTGGAGCTGTTGTATCCACATACGCAACTATGCAGGTCATCGTTATATTGTTGTCAGAACCATCCCATACAAATGCAGTGATGTTATGAATTCCTGGACTTGTATAGTATTGCCTACAAGAGATGTATTCACCATCATAGTATGCATATGTCCCGTTCAACGTATCATCATGCCAGAGCTGCCAAGCAGCTGGTGATAAATCATTCAACGTGAAGTTTACCCATGATGTAGTACCCACCTCTACTTGGAAATCAGCTGGGAAATCGGGGGCAGTTGGTGCGGTAGTATCCACAACCGTAACAATGCAGGTACTTGTAGCATAATTTCCTGCTTTGTCTGTTAGCATTACAGTATAATTATGAACGCCCACTCCGGGGAATACATGGTCCCAGTCTAATGTCAATGGAGATGTCCACGCGTCATTCCAAGCGACTTCGCTATCATCTTTCCAACCCCGCCTTATATTAGGTGTATCATCAGTTGCGGTGAAATTCGTCCAAACTCTTTGCCCAAATTCAATTGTGTAGTTCGATGTAGCACTGGTAAAAACAGGAGGCTGTATATCGAGAACTGTTATCCGTACATTATCTTGACTACTTCCAGAATATCCGCAGTCGTAGGCTGTAATTGAAATGTCATAGACTCCTGGTGTCAGGTCATCCAAAGAAATCGAAATGCTGGAGTTGCACCAAGCATAAGATTGCGGGTCTGAATAGTTGATATATCGCATATACTGATACGGAAATCTATCATCAGGGTGCCAAGTAACCCATTTGTCCGTGTCTGTGTCATTGATCACAATATCTGCTGGAGAATCTATCGTTGGAGATGTACCATCCAACAAAAGCGAGGCACTTGAATCGCTTGCTCCTGCACTGCCAGAGATTGAATATGAACCCGAAACATAATTGCTGAACTGATTTGATGTCCAAGTATTCGTCGGACTGGAGATTCTATCATCGTGGCCATACTGGTAACCACACCAGCCGATATTATTGTCCTGAATTGTGTTATTGCCTGAAGTCGAATCGATAGATACACCATAAAAACATTGGAAAATGTCATTATTCTCAAAGATGTTGTGCATAGAAGTAGAACCGATTGAAACTCCAATCTTATCATTACCTACGGTGTGATGTATAGAATTATCACTAAAGGTCGCATTTTGAACACTTAACAAACAGATCCCTTTATCGTAGATGCAAGAGATATTGTTGTTTGAAATCTGCGCGGATGGAGTGTTGTAAAGGTTTATCCCTTTGTTGCATTCCCAAGCTAGGTTACTATCAATAACTACATTATCTCCCTCCCAGACTTGGATACACTCTCCCTTTATTGCAGATCTGACTTCATTATACGATATTGTTAGGTTATCTGTGCTTTGACATTCAATGCCCTTTGACCAAGTTTCAGCGCCGTCATAGTTGATTCTCTTAACGAGATTCTCGATTATAGAAACATTCGAGCAGCTTAGTGTCTGAATGCCTCGCCAAATTATGTCGGTAACGGTATTGTTGATGATATCAAGCTTTAATGCGGATGAAGCGTAGATGCCCTCTGCCGTACAATTATTCACATATGACATGGATACATTGACATCCGAACTATGGCCAACATATATCCCCGTTCCTGTTCCAAGTACCGTGCAGTTGTAAATTGTACCGTTTGAGATGTGATCGAGAAATATCCCTCCAGTGCTAGTTGTTCCTGTTAGGTTCACAACACAATTTTGAATTCTAAAGTGCGCAGAGGTTCCAGTAATGGAAATACCATATGGAGTCGCAATGCCTACAGTATCTGTTATTGTCAGTCCATCCAATATGTATGGATCTCCTTCATTTCCGTTACCTGTAAACCCTACTAAATCGAAAACGCTATCACCCGTAACGGAAATAGCTGCAGTTACGGAATCCTTTACGATATTTGGTGATTCCACTTTGGTTCCACTTGTGTTGGTGTAGTCAGTTGTTTGCATTGCTAGCCCAATTACGAAGAAAAATGAAAGGGCCACTACTAATACGAGTTTCTTAGATTTCACTGATGGTGGCTCCTAATGGGATTACCATGGTTTGCAGAACGACTAATATCTATTCTGGATTCGAGGATACATTGGAAACGGAGAAACCAAACTGTTAAAGGCATGACATTTCTCACGCGGAAACCGTCAAAGAGGCGACTTCCATGAGTGAATCCGAAAGCTTCGATATCATTGTTGTTGGCGCTGGAATAATTGGTGTTGCAACCGCATACTATCTCCAGAAGAATAATCCTGACAAAAAAATCCTATTGCTTGATAGATACCTCGCAGCTGGCCAGGCAAATACTGCGATGAGTGCAGCAGCTGTTCGGAATATGTTTGCTTCCTCAACTAATCAGCTTCTTACAGATAGCAGTGTAAAATTCATTGAGCATGTGCAGGAGGAATTGGGCTACGATCTCCTCTTCGAGAAATGTGGCTATCTTTGGCTATTGAGCGAATCCCAGTTCAATAATGACAGCGTCCAGATGTGGATGAAGCGAATGGAAGCATCAGGTATTAGCTACAAGGTCTACAATAAGCGACAACTCGAGAAGATGATGCCTGGCCTCAATGTTGACTTTGCCGATAGTGAAGAAGCAGAGCTCATGAACCTTAAGGAAGTTGATTATGGCCTGTTTGGCGGAGATTGTGGTGTTCTCGACCCAACTCGTTATGTCGAGTTCTATTTTGATGAGTTCAAGAAAATGAGCGGCATCAAACCACGATTTGGTGTCAATGTAGAGTCGCTGATTCTAGAAGCTAATCCCAAGCTAGATCTTCCTGGGGAACCTTTTGTTTGGCAGGACAAGATTGTTTCAGGTGTTAAGACCAATAAAGGAGAGATCCATGCAGAATGTGTTGTTCTTGCTACAGGCGCATGGGCTAACGAGCTTCTTGATCCAATTGGTATGGATAGTAAAACGAAATGCAAGAAACGACAATTATTCGTTGTGCATGGCGAAGATAATGAAAGTCTCAAAGAAATTCTGAACGCGAAGGGTTTCAATGAGCTAGGTATGTGTCCATTCGTAATTCTACCCAGTGCTGGGGTCTACTTCAGACCACAAAAGCAAGAGCATGGAT
>CAYMLT010000323.1:0-4020 GCA_964391265.1 uncultured archaeon | reverse complement strand
TGCGTGGCATAGTCAGCTTATATCACACTTTCAATCTCATAGATATGCAATTTTTTCATGACCGTCCCCGTACGCCTTTTCTCACCTCCGTCATCATGCTTCATGAACCCTCTATGGAACAGGTGTCACAGCCTGATTAGAGTATGTTTATCTCTTTTTTGGCGATGTCGAATATTTTATCCATATTTTTAAATGGAAAAAAATGCCCTTCGCCTTCAAAGATATGAAGTTTACATTGGTTCACGTTTTCGGCAAGGTGTTGTGCAAATTGAAGCGGAACCAGAGTGTCTGCTGTGCCATGAAAGACATGAATGCGACTTTTAATTTCATTGAGGCGGAATCCCCAGTCAACAAAATGTACGGTGGTATCAGTTGCCGTGCCGGCACATCCCTGACGGAATGCTTCCTTAAATTCTCTCATGAGCATTTCTTTAAAGGATAGGTCTCTGCAGATTGCCAGATCTGCCGGGCAAAGCCCTTTCGTGAATCCCTCGTAAAAGTTTTCAGGATCATGCTCCACACCATTCCGCATGGGCTCGAAGAATGCCTCACACTTGTCCGGGTTATCTTTGCCCAGTTCGTTTGCCGCGAATCCGGCATTGGAACCCAGTAATTCTGCCGTACGGTCAAACTGTCCTAAATTGGTATATCCGGCAAAGGTCATATTGAACAGCAATCTGTCGGGGATGGCGTAGGCGCAGACGGTCGTATGCGCACCGCCGCCGGACCAGCCGGTGACCCCGAATTTTTCAATGTGTAATGCGTCAGCAAGCTCGGCAATATCTTTTGGATAGTCAAGCAGGCGTCGACCTTCGAGGTAGGTGGACTCTCCCATGCCCGGGCGATCCGTCGCTATCAGCCTGTATCCGTGCTCTTTTGCCTTTTTGTCGAACATGAGGCCTTCATATCTTGATCCGGGGCCGCCGTGCGCGTGAAAAACGGGGATGCCATTCGGATCGCCAAATTCACAGAATGCAAGTGTTCTGCCGTCCTTTAAGGTACAATGTTCCGTTTTCATGCTCATCTCCCTCTTTTTCGATATTTTCTGCAATTCAAATGTCAGTTGTCTTAGGCGATTGCCAGGAATAATTCTACCAAATCTAACTGAATCAGCCCTAAAATATGCATAAATCCATAAAAATCGGCATATCCAACGTCGGAAAGGTATTTTCCGGAAATCGCCTAACTGACCTTTTTCGCTCCCGTCTCCCCGGCACTGTGACGATGCCTTTTGCGGGACAGTCTCGTTGTGACGCCGGTTAAAAGAGAAAGGGGAGGGATAAATGAATTACAACTTCTTTACGATGCCTGTAGCGCCATCCATTTCAACCAGATCGCCGTCATTTACCAATTGAGTGAGACCTTCGATACCGGCAATGCAGGGTTTACCGTATTCACGGGCGATAAGCGACCCGTGCTGCAGCATTCCTCCGACTTCAAGAAGGATACCGGAAGCATTGATAAACAGGGGTGTCCATCCCGGATCGGCAGCTTTTGCGACAAGGATATCCCCCTGATTAACATCCTTTTCACCCACATAATTGATGATAACGACGTTGCCCATGACTTTGCCGGCAGACACCGGATCACCCTGGATTTCGCCTTCAGCCGGTTTTTTTTGCTTGGGTCTGAGAATCTTTCCTCGTGAATCAATCACAGGCGGAAATTGCTCAACGGTTTCAGCGATAGACATGTATTCCTTGTGGTGGTCAATCATTTTTATGACATCCACAGAGGTGTCGTCGATGGCCTGCTGCACTTCGTCCGGCGTCAAATAGAATATGTCATCTAATGTATCAATTCTGTTTTCACTGACCATCTGTTGAGCTATCTTAATGGCCTTGTGCCGGATTTTTTCACCTGCATATACCATATAATATTTATGTATTTCCCGGTAGCCACCCAGATTCACCAGAACATTATAGAGCTTTTTCAGTTTCTTCTTATCTTTGATATTTTCCAGCAGTGCCTCATATGCTTTTTCTCTTCCCGCAATCTGACGTTCAAGCACGGCAGATGGAGAGTTCCCCGCATCTAAAGTGCTATAACTCTGCATTTGCTGTATGACAATCTCAGGATTATCCTGATAACGGGGGGTTTTGATGTCTACTTCGCGAGGCCCCCGGAAGCCGTACAGCTTCATAAACTCATCCCATTTTTCCAGAAATTCATCCGAAAAGGCCCTATTGAGAATCTTCTTTTTGAGCGTTTCAACCGATTCAAACTCCTTTTTATCAAGGAGCGTCATCAGCTCATAAATGCGGCAATTCAGGTCTATGGTCACGTTGTAAGGTAGGCCTCGATCAATCGTATCTGCCTCTTCAAGCAGTTTCCCCTCCAACTCTTTTTCGAACAGTTTTTTCAATCCGCTTTTCGCCGCCTGAGCATCTATCAAGCTTGGAATGCTTGTGTGGACCATAAAATCCGCAGCTTTCTGCATGCTTTGATGAGCGAACTCCGTAAAGGAGATGTCGGATTTATCGAGCTGATTGATTTCTTGGATGAAAAGCTCGCCCTTCTCATCAATATCTTTGCGCAACTTTTCCGGGTGTTTATTGCCTTTGAGTATGCCGCTGATCATATCGTGTGATTTAAACAACCCGACGAAAGAACCCTTAATCGTTTTAAATACGCCTTTGGCCGTATAATTCCCTTTATAACAACTCATATCCGTGTCACGAATCACCTGAGCGGCATAGGTGTCCAGACCTTCGTACTCTTTCGCCGTGCCTTTCTGCCCTTCCAGCAACATCTCTGCGGATAGGTTTACATACGCCCTGCCACCCGCAGCGTACATAAAATCGCCCGGTTTTTCTGCGATGGAAATACCTGCAGCCGATATGCCCATGGAATTAGAGAGCATCCTGAAGCAATCCGTTCCCATCACCGATAAAGGCCTTTGTATGCCCTGTTCAATCAAAGTGAGATCCAGATACAGCTTTTTCGGTTCCCCCGGTTCGGTTAAAAAAGCAGGGTGCAGCGGAATATAGGTTGTGATGGGACGCGCTTGCAGCATATAAAACTGATTGTCGGCATAAGCCCATTCCGTATCCATGGGAGTTCCGTAATACGTCTCGACCTTCTTCACCATTTCGGCAAGCTCCAGAATCTGGGCATGTGAAAGGGTCGCATCATCTGTGCCATCAGACGATACCGTGCTCGTACCCCCGTCTTCATCAATGACAACCGACATTTTCTTATCCCCGATTTTCTCCGACAAAATGGAATTCTGATATTTGTCCACCACAAACTCATCAGGGACCACATGTCCCGAAACCACAGACTCACCCAAACCGAAATTCGCATTGATAACAATCTCATCATAGCAATTGTTCAGCGGATTGATACTGAAAGCAACCCCGGCAACCTCGCTTTTTATTTGCGCCATCACCACAACAGCGATGGAATAGGATGTGAAATCAAATCCTTTTTGACGTTTGTAAGCCACGACCCGATAATCGATACACGAAACAAAAACATCGCGAATAGAATCTTCCAAGGTATCGGTGGTAACACCCAGATACGTCTCATACATGCCTGCAAAGGAAGCGCCTTCCATGTCTTCTTCCGGTGAAGAGGAGCGAACCGAATACAACTGATTATCCGGCAGATTAAGACGCTTCAGCCTGTCATCGAGATTCTGTTTCTGATTTGCACTCAACTGAAGCTTGGCGGCGGCCTGCTGCAGTTCGACGGTCTTAGACTTCAACACGTCGTCAGAATCGGTCGCCAAAAGACGCAACCCTTCAATTGCGTTCAGTTCGCTCAGCCAATCATCAAAAAAATTAACGCCAAGCACCATGCCTGCCGGAACAGGAAAACCGCCATTGGCCATTTTGATAAGCGAATATCCCTTACCACCCACTAATTGCTGCGTTGGATCACTATCCGAAAATAAATAGATAGACTTCTTCATAAATGTACCTCCTTAGATCCTGTTTTCGAGTTTTTGGTGTCACATCTTGACGGTCTGTTGCCCAAATAATTTCATCAGCATAATTTAGCCGTATAAAACATGAT
>CAYMLT010000322.1:0-4027 GCA_964391265.1 uncultured archaeon | reverse complement strand
ATTTTGATACTTCAAGCAATTATTTTCATTAGTATCTTAGCACCTATTCCAAAAAGACTATGATAAGGGGTATTAACAATTCTTGCCTTCCGCTAAAAGAAAAAGAAGCCATGCTGAAGTACTATTATGATGAAGATTTGATTTATACAATGGTTTATGTGGCGAAGAAGTTAAAGGCGATTGGATTTTTACATTGGTTGAAATCTAAGTTAAATTAATTTCTAAATATGGTTAAAGATTTATGAAACTTACCTTAACTTGTAACATTAAAGGTTTGCAATTCTTAATCAAAATTATTCGTTATGGGTAAAGCAGAAGAAAAGTTTTTTTATGATCTCCTGAAGAAATCCAAAGAAGTATTTCTAACCAGTGAGACATACAAAAACAATAAAAATGAAAACTGGAACTTTGCAGTTTGTGAAACTCCAATTCAAAGAAATGCAGGAGTTTTCTTTGGCCTGAATTGGGGAGGCAAAAATATCAATGAGCAATCAAAGTATCCTGTAGCAATGAAAAAAAGAAATTGGAATTTTGTCTCTCACAGCAGGCGATATTTCAGAGATTATCTGGGCAAAGAAATCGAGGAGTTGAATTATTCCAATTTATGTTTTTTCAGGAGTCCAAAAGTTTACCAGATGGCTAATAGTGACTGGGAACTGGCTATCCCGCTTTTTAAGGAATATATCGAGTACATAAAACCTCCCTGGACACTTATGTTGGGAAAACCAAATCGTTTATGGGAGAAACACGTTGAAAACAAAGAATCAAAGCCTTTCTTCGACAAAAAGTATAACAAAACAGTTTACGGCTATACTGGAAAGTTATTCGGTAAATATCCCTTTGTTGCAGTTCCTCATCCACAGGCAAGAATTTCACCTGAAAGCCGGAAACAAATCTGGCAAGAGTTGGTTGCTGAGAATAAATCGTTCAAAAAATAACTATTGATTTCAAATGGTTCAAATTCAAAAAGAAGAAAGGTTGAATTCAGTAGGTTTACAATCAGGCTTCAAAAATCTTGACCATCAAACCCTAGGTTTCCAAAACGGACAGTTAACCCTTATCGCTGGTCGTGCAACGATTGATTTAACAGCCCTGGTTGCAAATATTTCTTCAAATATTGTCAAGCAAGACCACAAGCGAGTTGCAATATTCTCATTAGATCAAATGCTAAAAAAGTTTTCCGAAGTATTTTCAGAAAAGGACATTGCTGAGGCATATATTAACGGTAATATAAATCATAGTAAAATGCCTCAATTTTCTATATTGATTGATACAACTTCAAAAATCTCAATCTTTGATTTAATGTATAGATCATTAAATCTGGTTCAAAATCATGGAATAGATATTTTCTTCATCGATTATCTGCAATTGATTAAAGGTTTTAAAGGAAAATCGAAAAAAGAAAAGAGGAAAAATCTGGAGAAAATTACTAAGCTATTAAAGTTTATGGCTGCCTCATTGAATATTCCAGTTGTCCTAATTTCAGAACTACCACGTAAATTAGAAAAGCGAACCGGTTTCAAAATTCCGGTAATCGATGATCTTAATGTTTATGGCAATATCCGGAAATATTGCAGTACTATTTTGTTTCTATACCAATGGAGGTATTATGGATTTGTCCAAAATGAACAGGGAGAAGATTTAAGTGATAGAGCATTAATAGTTATTGCAAAAACTTTTCACGGACATATTGGAAATGTTGAGCTTAGGCATGATTTTGAAAACGGCATTTTTATAGAGAAAGAATAATTTCTTCACTGGCCTAATTATCCGTAAATTGTATAATAATTCTTTATTTAGATTAAATATTGGAATATGGATCAGCTCAATTACAAGCCACCTCAAATCATTCTCAGGAAAATAAAGAGTGAGGCGCCATTAGTTACAGTCAGTGAGAACTATGGTAGAAGGAGTGGTTATTATGGTGCTGATGATGAATCCTCGAGGGCATACTATAGTGTTTTGATTTATGTGCAGAAAGGCTTGGGTGATGAGGAAGAATTATTTAAGCAGGTAGTAAAATTATTGTTGAGAGTTCAGAAAGATGCAGGCATTAAATATCCACTACTGCCAATGTCTTTTGGCTGGGGAGAAGAATTACACCATGAAAAAAAGTATTTCGATCTCGGATATCTCAATGACTGGATGCTTGATGCTAAAATTGCAAAGGTGCTTTCCAGAATTTCCGGTATTGAACCTTCCGATTCTCCTGCCATAATTCCGGCATTATTTCCTAAAACCGATATTCGAAGTTTGTACTCAGGGAAAACAAAAGTTGATGACAAGGATTTGTTGGTAATAATTGGTAAAAGAGGGGAAGTGTTTTTTGATGCAAAATTAGATCCAAAAATGAAAAGCAAAATCAGAAAACATATATTGTTTGTGGAATTGAATGATGGGACTGTTCAGTGGTATTTTAAGAATTATGAACCTAAATTCGTTTAACAGCATATTTATTATGGATAGATTAGATACAAACAATATCTTATTTAGAGAATTAAAAAGCACTCCTCCTAAATGGTGGATTGAGCTCAAGAGTGACAAGGATATCTACATGGAAATTAGAAAAGATAATTCCATTGATGTATACTATAATGGTGGAAATATAATAACAGGATTAAAGCATAATGGAAATAGTTATCAAGGAAAAATTCACTATAAATACTTACTTCCGGAAGGTTCTGAATACATAGATTATGATTTCCAAGGTGGATTATCAAGAAAGAAAAGTAATATTAACTTATTACCATTACACTCCTTTGACCATAATACCTTAAAAAGAATCAAAGCAAATATTTCCAAGTATTATCCTGCCTCGTCAGAAAAAGGTATCCAGGCAAGATTTATAATTCATAAAAATAGTTGCTTCATTGATTCTGAATTTGCTTATAAAGTAAATAATGATATACGGATTGATCTGATCTGGATTGATCTTAAAAATAAAAAAATTCTTCCGGTAGAGCTAAAAACAATAGGTGATAACCGCCTGTTTAATGATGAGATTTTCAAACAACTTAATAAATACCATCATTTTTTACTAAATTTTAAAGATGATTTCGTTAAATACTGCAATAAAGTTTTCGAGTTAAAAAAGTCATTAGATATTTTGCCTATCAACTTGAAATCTTTAAAATCTCTGTCAAACTTTTCTCTGGAAAATAAACCTTTATTATTGCTAGGAAATTGCGAAAACAATTGGATTAAAGATAATGCTGATAAAATAAATAACCGGATCAAACTTGTAGCCAAAGGAGCATATTTTTTTGGTAAGCCTGGCTATGATTGTAATCTGATTTCAAAAACAGCTCGCAATCGTTATATTTTCTAACGATGAACCTCACCATCCACCGCGGCACCAACGAAATAGGAGGAACCTGCATTGAGTTGCAATCTGGCTCCAGTCGTATTCTGCTGGATTTTGGCATGCCCCTGGTGAACAAGTCGGGTGGGGGATTTGATTTCAATCAATACAGAAAACTTTCCGTTTCAGAACTTATTAAGCAAGGTATTTTGCCTGATGTAAAAGGGGCATATTCAGATAATCATGGAATTGATGCAGTAATCATTTCACATCCCCATGCAGATCATTACGGATTTATGAGTTACCTGAACAAGGATATTCCTGTTTGGCTGGGGGAAGCTACACATAGAATCCTGGAGTTGAACAATATCTTCCTTTACCAGAAAAACAAAATAGTGGCTCCGAATTACTTTCAGAAAGAACAAGCTTTTCATGTAGGTGCTTTTGCCATTACCCCATATTGGATGGATCACTCTGCTTTTGATTCTTATTCTTTTCTCATTGAAGCGGAAGGCAAGAAGATCTTCTATTCGGGAGATTTCAGGTCGCACGGAAGAAAGTCAAGAGCCCATAAATGGTTTTTGCATAATGCTCCAAAGGATATCGATTACTTATTGTTGGAAGGAACTACCATTGGGCGAAGCCAATTTTATCAAAAAACAGAGGAGCTTGTTCAAAACGAACTCACAACCCTTTTTAAACAATCAGATTGCATAAACTACATTT
>CAYMLT010000321.1:0-4050 GCA_964391265.1 uncultured archaeon | reverse complement strand
ACTTGGCATATTCAAGAATTTCCTGCTTACCAGGAAGAAATTTGAAGAATTAAAAAATAAAAGACGTACTAATTTTGATGATATGGTCATCGAATCCGGTGACGGCCACCAGCTTGAAGTGGAGTTTACCAGCATTAAATATCAGGTGGGCGACCATGAGGAAATTCAGTGCAATATCCGTGATATATCCAGACGCAGGCAGTCTGAAAACCGGAACCAGCTTGCATTCGCAATACTGGACTTGCTTAACATTCAGGGCAGGAGCCTTGACCTTATCCGCGATCTGTTGTCCCTGATCAGGGACAGAACCGGAACGGAAGCTGTTGCTATCCGGCTTGAAAAGGCTGGAGATTTCCCGTTCCACGAAACTATGGGTTTTAAAAATGATATTGTTAAAGCTGAATGCTATTTATGTTCACACAGCAGCGAAAGTGGATCAGACAAAAATTCTGCATGTAGTCCGCTTAATACATGCATGTGCGGAAGAATTCTCGGCAGCAGGACCGATCCGGACCTGCCTTATTTTACCGGCAGGGGGAGCTTCTGGACAAACAGCACTGCTGAATTCCTGAAGATTTCAGCAGACGAAAATATCATGCAGATACCATTCCGCTGCAGCAGTGAAGGTTACGAATCAGTCGCACTGATTCCATTATATGCCGAGAAAAAAATAATAGGCCTGCTGCAGATGAATGACTCAAGACCTAATTGTTTCAGCAGGGAAATGGTTGAGTTCTTTGAAGGAATCGGGGCAAGCATCGGCATAGCCCTCCGGCGCATAAGGGAAGAGCAGGAACTTGTTTCACTTTCCGCCAATTTAAAAGACAGAATCAAGGAATTAACCTGTCTTCACAGAATTTCGACTCTGATTGCCGGAAATGATAAATCCTTAAATGAAAAGATTGAAGAAATTATGGAAATAATTTCTTCAGGGTTTAAATATCCGGAAATATTATGCACAAGAATTGAAATCGATGAAATGAAGCTTAGTTCAGATAATTTCCGGGAAACCCCATGGAAGCTCTCTGCCGGTATCAATACTTCAGGAACAACAAAAGGAATTATTGATGTATTCTACCTGGAAATGAGACCTGTGACCGAAGAATGTCCATTTTCCAGTGAAGAAAAAGAACTGCTGAATGACCTGGCAAGGCAGCTGGGGGTCATGTTTGATCGTGAAAAGACTTCAAGGGTACTTAAGGAAAGTGAGGGGCGTTTCCGAACCATTTTCGATCAGTCCCCGATTGGAAAAGCGCTGATTACACTGGACTGAAAACCTGTTCAGATTAACCAGGCTTTCACTAATATGCTCGGTTATACAATTGAAGAAATAAAGCTGCTTGGTTTTGAAAAAATTATTCATCCCGATGAAATTGACAAAAGCAGGGAATCTGTCAGTATATTAGCTGCGGATGAAGCCGGTTTCTGCCGGATGGAAAAGCGTTATATTCACAGGAATGGAAATTATCTGTGGATAGATGAAACTATTTCTCTAATGCATGATCAGGCAGGCGAAACTCCTTATTTATTAACCAGCATACTTGATATCACCGAGCGAAAAGGGCTTCAGGAGCAGCTCTACCAGGCTGCAAAAATGGAAGCAATTGGTAAACTGGCCGGGGGAGTGGCACATGATTTTAACAATGCCCTGACACCGCTTCTTACCATATCAGGTATTTTACTTGAAACACTGAATAAGGACAATCCTGTTTATAACGATATCGTGGAAATTGAAGAGTCCGGCCGCCGTTGTGCCAATCTTACCAGACAGCTTCTGGCTTTCGGACGGAAACAGCCCATGGAATTTCAGACCATAAACCTTAATGATGTTATAAATAATCTTGAAAAGATGCTTTACCGTGTAATCGGTGAAAATATCCGGCAGATAAAACTTCTTGATCAGGATCTGGGAAGCGTCAAGGCAGATGCAGGCCAGATTGAGCAGATTATAATTAATCTGGTTATTAATGCACGCGATGCCATGCCTGACGGAGGAAAACTCACAATAGAAACCAGAAATCTTTTACTGGAAGAAACACTTCATCATAATGCCTGGTCAATAAAACCCGGTGAATATATCCTGTTGATTATAGCTGATACGGGGAAAGGAATGGATGAAAATACATTACAGCATATCTTTGAACCGTTTTATACCACAAAAATAAAGGGCAAAGGGACAGGCCTGGGTCTGTCTTCAGTCTACGGGATTGTGAAACAGAGCAGGGGATATATTTTGGCTGAAAGCGAAGCAGGAAACGGATCTTCATTTAAAATATTCCTGCCGCTTGTCAAAGAAGACCCGGAAGAAATCAAGCCTTTACAGACTGTTCTGAACAGGTCTTCAAGCGGAACAGAAACCATCCTTATAGTTGAGGATGAAGAAAAAGTCCTTGAAACAGCCAGAAATATTCTCGCCGGTAAAGGATATACAATTCTGGAGAGTGCAAATGGGGAAGATGCACTCTGCCTGATCAGTAAATATAAAAACCCAGTTCATCTGCTGCTTACAGATGTAATAATGCCGGGGATAAATGGATTTGAACTTGCACAGACTGCAATAAAAAAAATTCCGGGATTAAAAGTTCTTCTTTTTTCCGGATACATAGACGAAGTGATTACCCGGGAGGATATATTAAAAAAGGGACTTAATTTCATCCAGAAACCTTTTACCTCGGCGACCCTTTGTTCAAGGGTCCGGGAAAGCCTGGACCAATAGTTCAGGCTTTCCTGATGCTGTGAAAAATTCATACACTTTGTTTGTAAGTTTCATGATTTATGCTTAAAATTAGCTAAGGTATGTCAAAAAGAAAAGAAGAGCATAATCTTGAATTTATGAAAGATCCTCGCGTCATTTCCAATTATACACTGCTTCATGATCTTGGGGTTTTCACAGAACTGGAGCATGCCAGCAATCTGATTCGTCATCAGGACCTGCTGATAGAAGAATCATTCCAGCTATTTGAGTCCAAATCGGTTAATGGACTCCTGGATAAACTTATTTCCATTTTTCTGGATAAATTCATCCCTGAACATATGGTCGTGGTAACCCAGAAGGAACTTGATCCGGATGGTGCCGATATACATTATTTTGAACATATGAAACCTGCAGACTGCAACATGGAAATAAGGGATTTCAGGGAATTCAGAAATTATTTTTCACTGGTTCCGGAAGCAACAAGTTTTGACGTTTTTTCCTATTGTATGGAAAATCCTGAAATAACCGATAAATTCCTTTTTGCAGACCCGGAATTTGTAATTCCGCTGATCGGACTTGAAAGTGTATATGGCTTTATTGTTTTCGGAAAAAAAACAATGGGCGGTACATATTCCGATGACGAACTTGTCTATATCAGGAGAATACTGAAATATGCATCAATCAGCCTGCAGAATCTTATCCACTATCAAAGGGCAATATTTGATGCAAAAACCAGATTATTTAATTTTTCCTATTTCTCCATCCGATTCAGGGAAGAATTATTCAGAGTCAGCCGTCATAAGGCTGTAGTCTCTGTTATGCTTCTGGACATCGATTTCTTCAAAAAATTCAACGATACATACGGACATTTGGCAGGCGATGACATGCTTGTCCATATTGCCGATATGATCCGCGAATCTGTGCGTATGGAAGATATTGCCGCCCGTTTCGGCGGTGAGGAATTTATTGTGCTTTTAATCCAGTGTGATGAAGATAATGCCTATACTGCTGCAGAAAGGCTAAGGCAGAATATAGAAAGGACCCCCCTGAAAAACAAATCCGGCGATATGAATGCCACGGTAAGTATAGGAGTCACAACAATCCGCGAATTCAGGGAAGGAAAGGAAGCAGAAAACATAAAAAATGCCGATACAGCATTGTATCAGTCCAAAAAAAACGGAAGAAATAAAACCACAATTTTCAGACAAGGAATGCAGGAAGAAGACAAGAAAGAATAATTTCAACAGGAATACCCTGCAAGAAAAAATTCAGTAAAAATTTGCTCTTCAATTTTTAAATAAATAATTACTGCCCCGAAGCTTGTAAAAAAGCATAAAAATCTGAAGCATCACCTA
>CAYMLT010000320.1:0-4081 GCA_964391265.1 uncultured archaeon | reverse complement strand
AAGGGAACTCGGCCGAGGATTGTGGCGGCGGTATAATCTTCGGCGGCAGCGTGACTGTCCCCTTTCCGGAAATGATGCTAATTTTATCTGTTTAAATAGGTATAGTAAAGCCCTCCTTCTGAAGAGTTGGAAAAATACTCTGGAAGGAGGAGAAGATGTTGGAGAAGAGGTTAAATGGGGAAGCGACTGGAACGGAGTGGAGGCGTAGCCGCAGCGGAGTTCCAGACGCTTCCGGCGCCGCGGCGGACGAAGATATTTCCGGCGCATTCGAGGAGATGCCGGACGAGGAGCCTGCGGCCGTTGAAAGACCGAGATTGTACGGCGGGCCTGCCAGAACTACTTCCCGCGTAACACGCCTTGTAAAGAGCGAGGAGAAGGGATCCAATCCACCTTTTCCACCCGAGCAGAGACTTCTGATACTCGACACATGGCGAAGGAGCGGGCTTCCGGCCAAGGATTTTGCAGCCATGGTGGGCATGTCGCCCCACACCCTGTACGTCTGGCACAAGAGATTCGAGGCCGAGGGCCCTGCGGGCCTTATGGACAAGCAGAAAGGCGGTCCGAAGGGCAGCAGGCTGTCGGAGCCGACGAGGCGGGCGATCCTCATGATCAAGGAGAGCCATCCTGACTACGGGTGCGAGAGGATAAGCAACATGCTTTACAGGGGGCCTGCGCTTCCTGCGAGCCCGCAGGCGGTGGCGAGGGTTCTCAGGGAGGAGGGTTACGAGCTTCAGGAGTATCCTACCAGGAAGCATCCGGACAAGCAGCGCAGCTTCGAGCGTGCGCGGCCCAACCAGCTCTGGCAGACGGACATATTTACCTTCATGCTCAAGCGCCAGAACCGGCGCGTGTATCTTATAGCCTTCATGGATGACAACAGCAGGTACATGGTCGGGTACGGGCTGCATGCGACCCAGTCTTCGAGCATTGTACTGGAGGTTTTGAGGTCGGCGATAGCATCGTATGGCGTGCCGGAGGAGATACTCACGGACAACGGGAGCCAGTATATTACGTGGCGCGGCAAGAGCGCATTTACGAAGGAGCTGGAGAAACGCGGCATCAAACAGGTGGTTGCCAGGCCCAGGCATCCTCAGACGCTGGGCAAGATAGAGCGGTTCTGGGGGACGCTGTGGCGGGAGTGCGTGGAGACTTCTGTATTTATCGACCTGGAGGATGCGAGGAAGCGGATAGGCCATTTTATGGACTATTACAATTTCCAGCGCACGCACCAGGGTATAGGGGGGCTTCTCCCTGCCGACCGCTTCTTCCATGCCGCACCGGAGGTTTTAAGGACCCTGAAGGAGAGGGTTGCGGCGAATGCTCTGCAGATAGCGCGCCAGGGAGTTCCGAAGCCTCCTCTTTACCTTACCGGCAATCTCGGCGGCAAGGGGTTCAGCCTTCATGCCGAGGGCGGCAGGATGTTTTTGAGGTCCGAGGATGGCGAGCGCAAGGAAGTTGATCTCACTTCGGCGCCGGAGCCTCTGATGCAGGAGGAGATGCCTGAACCTGTCATCCGGGCGGGGACAGTATCGACAGATCCTCCGATGGAGGAACCTGAGCCTGGCGTGTCGGTAATTGACGGAGTTTTTGGCGAAGATATCGAAGATGGTTATGAAGAAGATGTTGATGATATCCCCGAAGGAGAAGAAAATGAGCAAGTCCATGAAGACGAAGAAACAGGCGGGCCCTTCTAATATGGAGGGGAGCAGCGAGGCCCGCAGGATAGCAGCCGCGATAATGGAAGTGCTCGCAGGCGTAGAGACGACTGGTACGGCTGCTGCTGCGCTCGGCATATCTCTTACGAGATATTACATTTTGGAGCAGCGGGCGCTTCAGGGCCTTTTGAGTGCCTGCGAGTCGAGGCGGGGCCGGCGGGCTTCGCCGCAGAAGAGGATAGTGGAGATGGAGAGTGAAGTGGAACGCCTCAAGCATGAATGTAGGAGGCTGCATGCGCTTTTGAGGATGTCACGGCGGACAATCGGCCTGCCTGCTGACAGCAAAACATCCGGGAAAGGCTCGAAGAAGAGAAAAACCAGGCCGAAGGCCCGGGCATTGAAGATGGCTTCCATGCTCAGGCAGCCTGAGGGCGAGGAGCCTGAAGGCAAGGAGACGGCATAATCAAGGATAAGGAGGCGGCATGGCCAGGGGGCGTCCCCCAATCGGTTCGGGGATAACGGACAATCTCGATGGGTCCGAGCATGCGAGGGAGAGGCTGAAGGTGGTGCTTCAGACCATAACCGGGGAGCTTACAGTCGTACAGGCATGCGAGAAGCTCGGCATTACCGAAGCGGCGTTTTACCGGATGCGCATGAAGGCTCTGGAGAGCGCGGCGGAAGGGCTTGAGCCGCGATCTGCCGGCAGGCCCGGCAGGCAGGTGTCTCCGGAGAGCGACAGGATAGCCGAGCTTGAGAAGGAGCTTAAGCTCAGGGAGGTTCAGCTCTTTGCGGCCCAGGTGCGCGAGGAGATAGCCCTGGCCATGCCTCACCTCTTGAAGAAAAGCGGTGAGGAAAAAAAGGGGGGGAAAAAGAGGCGCGGGAAGCGCACTTGAGGGTATTTGCCCGGCGTGAATCGCAGCACATGAAGCGAGTAGCCCTGATACTTGAGGCGAGAAGCCGGAAAAACTGTGTTAGAGGTCCCGGAAACCAGGAAGACAGGAGAGATATGGAGCGCACGGTGAGGAAGCAGGTTTTGAAGCTTCGCCGGTGGGCGAGGAGGCTCTGTATGAGCAGGGCCGATGTCGGAGCCATGCTTCACGTATCGCCGGGGACCATAGCCAGGTGGGAGAAAGACTGGTGCGACAGCAGGCTTAGCAACAGGCCGCTCGGAAGGCCGGCGGGCCGTTCGCCTGTGTACATGAGGAACCAGCTGATAGAGTTGCTTCATCTTCTGGGTCCGCAGACGGGAGTTCCGACGCTCAGAGCCTACTTCCCCGAGATGCCTCGTGACGAGATAAAGGACATGTTGCAGAGGTATCGAAGGATATACATACGGGAAGACTCCATGGATGTGTATGCCCTGAAATGGAAAAAGGCCGGCAGTATCTGGTCTATGGACTTTACGAGGCCGCCGAAGCCTGTTGACGGGATATACCGTTATATCCTTACGGTAAGGGACCTTGCCAGCGGCAACTGCCTGTTGTGGCTGCCCTGTGAGGGAGAGACCTCTTCTGTGGCGAGAGACGCTCTCGAGTCGCTTTTTAAGGCGCATGGTTCCCCGCTTGTAATCAAGAGCGACAATGGTTCGGCGTTTATTTCGGGGGAGATTTCGATGCTCCTGGCGATGTATGGTGTGGTTCATTTGTTGACGCCGCCGTATACGCCGCAGTATAATGGGGAGGTGGAGTCGGGAAACGGTGTTTTGAAGATACACGCACACTATGAAGCTGCACGCCACGGCCGGCCCGGCGAATGGACATGTGACGACGTTGCGGCCGCAAGGCTGAAAGTGAACGAGGTCACGAGACCTTGCGGGCACGGAGGTCCAAACCCGAAGGAATTATGGCAATCGAGAAAGAAAATATCCGGGAAGTTTCGCAGGTGCTTTTTGAAGACGATGAGTACCTGGGAAAGAGAGATCAGGAAAGAGCTTGGTTATCGTCCCGGCGAAGAAATAGGGAGACAAAAGAAAGCGACTGTAAGAAGGCGCGCGGTGCGCCGGGCCCTCGTAGGGCATGGTCTTTTGGAACTCAGGAGGCAGGGAATTACTATACCAATTTCTTTAAAAAAACTCTGCATCATTTAGCGAAGGGTACAGCTGCTGTAATATAAAGAGAATAAGAATCAATAAAGATGGGAAAATAGAAGGGGCTGAAAGTGGTATTACGATAAGCTCATATTATGGCGACATATCTCATCAGATTCCGGGTCAAGATGACTGGGATACAAAGCTCGGGCGCCGGGAAGGACCTTCTGGATTGGAGGATTATTCCAATATTGGTTACAACTTTCAAATAGTGGCAGATGTCCAATTCACGGAAGTTAGTGAACTTGAAAAGGCAAAAGACTGCAAACTCACTTGGAGCGAATTTCTCATTATTTTGGAAACAGATATTACTGATCAAAGGAGCTTCGAAGAGTGGAGA
>CAYMLT010000319.1:0-4085 GCA_964391265.1 uncultured archaeon | reverse complement strand
CGGAGAAGTCGAACACCACGCGCCACCTCTGCGAGTTCTGGATGATTGAGCCGGAAGCCGCGTTTTTCACGCTGCTCGAGGACATGGATCTTGCCGAGAGCTTCATCCGGTATCTCGCCCGGCACGTGCTTGATCACAACAGTGAGGATCTGGCGTTCTTCAATGATCGCTTCGACAAGGGGCTCATGGAGCGCCTCGCGCTGATTGCCGATAACGAGTGCGCACGCGTGTCGTACGAGGAGGCAATCAGGATCCTCGAAAAGCACAACGACTCGTTCACGACGAAGGCGCGCTACGGCATCGACCTGCAGTCTGAGCAGCACGAGTGTTTCCTTGCGGAGAAGATCTTCGGGAAGCCGGTGATCGTGTACGACTACCCCAAGGAGATCAAGGCGTTCTACATGAAACTGAACGATGATGAGCGGACGGTACGGGCCATGGATCTGCTGGTGCCGCGCCTGGGCGAGATTGTCGGCGGCAGCGAGCGCGAGGACCGGCAGGATGTATTGAGGCGGCGGATCGGAGAGATGGGGCTTGACGAGGCGACGTACTGGTGGTACCTTGACCTGCGCAGGTTTGGCGGTGTGCCGCACGCCGGGTTCGGCCTGGGCTTCGAGCGGCTGATTCAGCTCGCTACCGGTGTGCAGAATATCCGCGATGTCATTCCGTTTCCGCGGTACCCGGGCAGTTGTGAGTTCTGAGCGGTGAACCGCAGTACCGAGACCATGCGATGATACAGAAGCAGGGCTACTCATTCGGTACGTTCCAGGGCGTGTACGTCCCGAGTATCCTTACGGTACTTGGCGTGATCATGTACCTGCGCCTCGGGTGGGTGCTTGGCAATGTCGGGTTGCCTGGCACGCTCGTGATTGTCACCATGAGCACGGCGATCACGTTTCTGACGGGGCTGTCGATAGCGGCCCTGGCGACCAACTCACCGGTAGGTGCTGGCGGCGCGTACTACATTATTTCGCGCTCGCTGGGTATCGAGGCCGGTTCAGCCATCGGACTTCCGCTGTACTGCGCGCAGGCGCTGGGAATTGCGTTCTATGTCAGCGGGTTCGCCGAGTCGGTGAATGCGATATTCCCCGCGGCGCCAGTCAAAGTGGTGGCGATCGCCACACTCGTAGCAGTCACTGTGGTCATCTATATCTCCGCCGATATTGCACTCAAGATGCAGTACATCATCTTCGCACTCATTGTCGGCTCACTCGCGTCGTTTTTCATGGGCGGGACACCGTCACCGGCACAAACCGACCAGGCGCTTGCCGCAATCACGCCGGTAAGTTTCTGGGTGGCGTTTTCGGTGTTTTTCCCGGCGGTCACTGGCATCGAAGCCGGGTTGGGCATGTCAGGGGACCTCAGGAATCCTGCCAGGTCGCTCACGTGGGGAACACTCGGCGCGGTGGTGACCGGTTACGCGGTGTACATGACGATCCCGGTGTTCCTGTCGTCCGTAGTTACGGACCGCAGCGTCCTGGTCAACAACTCCATGATCATGGCGGCGGTGGCAGAGGTGAAGTGGTTGGTTGTCGCGGGTATCTGGGGCGCAACGCTCTCAAGCGCGGTCGGTTCGCTGCTGTCGGCGCCTCGAACAATGCAGGCGCTTGCTACCGACCGGGTTATCCCGCGGTTCCTCGGTCGCGGCTACGGGCCGACCAACGATCCGCGTATCGCTACGGTCATCTCATTCGGCGTCGGGTTAGTCGGGGTGCTTCTCGGTGATCTCAACCTAATCGCGCCGATCCTGTCCATGTTCTTCCTGACCTCGTACGGCCTGATCAACATCTCGGCGGCGTTTGAGGGCCTTGTGGGCAGCCCGTGGTGGCGTCCGTCGTTCAAGACACACTGGGCGATTTCTGCGCTGGGTGCGTTCGGCTGCTTTGCCGCCATGTTCATGATCGACGCCGGCTCCACGTTCATCGCGATATTCCTTGCCGGCGGTGTGTACTTCGTTACCCGCAGACGTCACTTGAAGGCCAACTGGGGTGACGCACGAACCGGGATCCTGATGTGGGTTGCCCAGCTCGTCTTCTACAAGCTTCGGGGACGTGCGCAGGATGAGCGTACCTGGCGACCCAACCTGCTGGTGTTCAGCGGCTCGCCGACCGCGCGCTGGTACCTGGTGGCGGTGGCAGATGCGTTCAGCCATGGCCGTGGTCTGATGACCATTGTCAGTATCGTGCCGATGGATACCAGCGGCGAGCACATCGAGAAACTCGAGAAGACGGTGGCAGGGTTCCTCGACCAGAAGAACATCGACAGCGCGGTGAAGGTGTTCCCGGCACCCACGTTTGCCGACGGCGCCAGTACGCTCATGCGGGCATACGGGTTCGGTCCAGTAGTGCCCAACACGGTGCTTCTTGGTGCGCCTCCCGCTGACGGCGATCACGGAGCATACCACGAAGTGCTGCACACAGCGGTGGAGTTGGGCCGCAATGTGGTGATAGTAGGAGAGGGCAAGGGGCGTGGGCCCGAGGATGGCAGCACGCGTATCGATGTGTGGTGGGACCCCGACAGCGGCAACGCCGGACTACTGCTGGCGCTCGCCTTCCTGCTGCGGACCAGCGATCACTGGCGCGGTTCGGAGTTGTGTGTGAAGACGATCCTGGAGGACAATACGCGCAGAGAGGAGACCGAGAGACGCATCCGTGAGACGGTTCGCAAGATGCGGTTGAACGCCGATGTTGAGGTGCTGAACAATGCCGGCGCAGGCCATCTCCAGAAGATCCAGGAGTCCTCCGGGGATGCCGACTTCGTGTTCCTGGGGTTGAGCGCGCCGGACCCTGCCACTGGTGGTCATGCCGAGTACTTCCGCAAGATGCTCACTCGTGCCGCGAAGCTTCCCCCGTTCGCGCTGGTGATGTGCAAGGAGGATGTGCAGTTCGAGCACATGTTCAGCGAGTAGGGCCGGAAAGCCTCCGGATTGTATCCGCCGTGTTCGGCGCCACCAGGACAGCAAGAGCAGTTGCCGCCGACTGCAGGGCTTCCGCAATTGTTTCCAGTCGCTGGCTCGCTGATGAGGTCTTCTCGGCGTTGCCGGCGGTTGCCTGCGTCAGTCGGTCGATCTGCGTCATGGCAAGGTTCACCTGCTCGATCCCCTGTGCCTGTTCGGTGGATGCTGTTGAGACTTCCGATACACTCCGGGCCAGTTCCGCAATCCGCTCCGAGATTGTCCGCAGCATCGAGGTCACATTCTCCGACGCGGCAGCGCCGGTGGCAACGCTCTGCTGAGACTCGGTGATCATCTGGGAAGTGGTCCGGGCGGCTTCTGCGGAGCGTTGTGCCAGCGTACGCACTTCCTCGGCCACCACCGCAAACCCCCTGCCGGCATCCCCTGCCCGCGCAGCCTCGACCGCGGCGTTGAGCGACAGCAGGTTGGTCTGCATCGCTATCTCGTCGATGGCACGGATGATCTTGGCAGTGTTGTCGGTTGAGGTGCGTATCCGCTTGAATGCTTCCGTCATGGCCACCACTGCGCTCTGCCCTTCGACTACGGCCGTGTCGGTTGCGCGCGACAGGTCGCGTGCTGCGTGAGCCGACTCGCTGTTGCCGTGGATCATCGATCCGATTTGCTCGAGACTGGCCGAGACCTCCTCCAGGCTTGAGGCCTGGTCGGCAGCAGTTGAG
This sequence comes from uncultured archaeon, assembly GCA_964391265.1. Taxonomy (GTDB): domain Archaea; phylum Asgardarchaeota; class Thorarchaeia; order Thorarchaeales; family Thorarchaeaceae; genus MP5-2226. The sequence goes on along the minus strand of CAYMLT010000319.1, from coordinate 455 downwards.
GCAAGCTCGCGACTCGACGAAGCCATCCAGTCGGACGCGCGCTGGGCTCGTGAGACCGCGTCGTTGAGTTGTGCGATGATCGATGAGAAACGACTGGTAAGGACCCTTCCGATGGCAACCAGGTTGGCCACGATGGCTGCCATGGCCAGCAGTGCCAGAACGACCATCAGAGGGACATTGCCGATCCCGCCGCCGCGTTGGAACGCGTAGGTAAGAACGATGGTGACGGCCAGGCCGGGAGCGATCGCAAACCAGATGCGGTAGGTGAGGTCGCGGTGGGAGATCCTGGCGACGATTATGGTTACGCTTCCGAGCCACACGAGTACGACAGCGGCGAAGACCAGTAACTCGGCGAGGAAGGACATGCTAACCCATGCACTGCAGTTGAGTGTCGTGCGCCTGACCCAGTGTACCTTTGCGGGAGATGAGTAACAACTTGCGATGTGGCCTCCGCA
>CAYMLT010000318.1:0-4112 GCA_964391265.1 uncultured archaeon | reverse complement strand
CTTGAAACAGCATGAATACCATCACCAGCTGTATCGTTCACAAGAATCTGATAAAATGAAATCTCACTACTCGACACAAGATATACAGCTTGTCCACCTGCATTATTGGAAAATGTGGAATCGGATACTGTAACATTATTACAACTAACCATTGTCATAGCATCATAATCAGCTGTAATTTCAGCATCCTGTATGAAAGTATCATTACAATTGTAGAGTTGTACTCCGTAGTCTCCTTCAGTAGCTACCAATCCATCTGCATAGAAAGATTCAGAATAAGTGATGTATAGCTCTATTGAGGAAATATGGAACTCTATATCATACACGTTGACATAATCAGAATGTGATATGAACAAGTCAATGTACGGATATTCGGAATCGAATATCGATTCTCCAATCACTGCTGCCTCACTTGCATTTATCCAAACAGCACTGGAGGAACTTGAGTTGTATATTGAATGATATAGGTTAAGGTCTGTTGCTTTATTTACCTTGAGCGCGTAGTCACCAGATGATTCAACATGCGCATATTGAATGTATGTGCCATCTGCATTTACTGCTTCAATTCCTCCACTCTCAGACACTATTGTGATATATTGAATTGTAGCATGAGATACGTTTTCAATTAGAATGCTTGAACTACTAGATAATTGCCTTAGGAAGCAGTCCTCAATGACAAAGTATGCATCAGTGTTTGTAATCTTGATGAGATAATCCGGATAGTCATAAGTGATGTTCAATCCCGCTATAATATACGGATTGCCTGAAGTTCCTGCGCCGTCCCAAAACTGAGCGGTGAATTCTGGAGTTCCATTGATATGAACCGGTACATGGTCAGTGAGTTCCTCCGCTGTTAAGCGTGTTCCCGGTTCTTGTGAATTTACATACATTCTCTCATTACCAACTACAGGATTATATGTAGCGGGCTGAATTCCCGCCGTAATAATGAGTGCTTGTAGAATAAGAATCGTTAATGCCACGATGGCGAATGGTCTTTTTCCCATTTAGTCCTCTCTCCTCGTTCAGCTTGCCTTAGGAAATGACTTTTCCCAGAGAGCATTTGAATCTCCGATTTAGAATACCTTGGACTACCATTATACATGAACGGAGGAATTTAACATTTCGCCAGATAGGGCAAATTCATGCTTTTTTTAAAAAAGAGATGTGTCCTGAGCGTATAGCTCAGGACTTGTTTCATGATGGACTAATTTGATGGTGAACGTTTCTTCATCAAGTAGATGATAACGATGACCACGGCCACTGCTCCTACTCCGACAGCTACTAGAATTACTAGAAGCCAATCAAAGGTGATTGGAATCTCAGGCGGTATTAGAGGAAGAACAGTCACGTTCACGGTATCTGTGGCAGAATTGCCTGATGTATCGAATACTGTGATGGTCACCTCGTATATCCCAACCGGGAACCCATCCACGTTGACATTTATCCTTGAGCCACTCCATTCACCCTCTTTGTAGGGGGTCCCATTGAATGTGACTTCATATCTGTCTGCGAACTCATCCTCAGGTGTCCAGACTACCGCATTGCCAGTTGTTCCTACTAAATAAATCACATCTTCTGGTTGGGCAATAGTTGGGTTATCACTATCGCTTATCATCAGGAACATGAGGATATCAGTTGCGGCATTACCATCCGCGTCGTAGATGGTCACGTTGACCTTATGGAGACCCTCGGTCACTCCCTCGAAGTCGATTGTGAGAACTCCTGTCGTCCAGCTTCCAGTTTCAAAGAGTGCGCCATCAACAAAGACTTTGTAGTCGTTAGGATTCAAATCTGAAACTAACCAGCTGATGGTTTGATCAGCTCCACCTTCAAACAGCCATGTATCAGGAGGTCCATGAATTTCTGGAACTGTGTCATCATATACAGTGACGATTACAGTATCATTGACTGTATTGCCAACTAGATCTTCGACCAGAACGAATATAGTATGAACTCCGTACGGAAGACCGTCCACATTCACTGTGATGTTCTCAAAGTTCCAAGCATCTGAAGCCCATTCTGCGTCGTCAATATTCACAACCCAATCCTTGAGATTGTTATCGAATGGTACCCAGGTAATGAAGTTGCCTTCAGAACCTTCTGCATATGAGAAGTCCAGTGGACTGTTGATGATTGGCTTATATACAATATATTGTATTGGATAGTTATCTACTGCTCCTCCACCACCAGGTACATTGTAAACGCCTGAACCACTGTAATCATCCCAGTAGTTACCGCCATCAACATGGTCATCCCATTGGTCTGCTCCATCACAGAATCCATTATCATATGTACTCAATGCAAAGGTGTTGTTGAAAATTGTGGCATCATCGTTTGTTGTAGTCATGTAGAGTCCATAGGCATTCCAACGAAGGGTGTTATTGTAGATGAACCAGCTAAAGGAATCATCCATTAGGATACCATATCCATTTTCATGGATATTGTTGAACGTTGCATTGTTGTTATCCGATTCACCCCATGCGTTAATTCCTCTATCAGTGAATGAGATTTCATTGTTATCGATTAGGGAATCCTGAACACCCGAAATATCAATACCATAGGTCACATTGAAGATAGTATTCCCTTGGAATAGACCATATTGACCAGTATTGACTCGTATTGCAAATTCACCAATGCCGGAGAAGTCAGAGTCTACAACTGAGAAGTTCGAAGACTCAGATAATTTGAGCCCTTTATTGATGTTATGCATCGTTATGTTGTGTGCAGTGAATCCTAAGGTGTTGTCCACATAGAGTGCCTCATCTCCAATGTGAGCTGAGAAAATAGAATCGCTAATGGTCACATTGTCCGAGAACTCAATGGTTATTCCTGTATTCTGGTCCATGACACCAATGCCTGTGATGTCCGCTCTGTCTGAGTAGAATAACTGCATTGCAACAGAAGACATACTGAACAAACCACCATTAATCGCAGCATCCGAGCAATTTACCAATATGATTTCACCATATCCATCTCCACTCAATGTTTCACTATGGTCCTCAAAACCAAAGAACATGGGCTTATCATTGACATAGTTTTCTTCGAATGTATGATTTAGTTGTGGAATTGTACTGCCGAGATTGAAGAACACGCCACAATCGGTCATGTTATTGTATGCAATCTCACCATCCAGGGAATTATAGAAGTATATTGCAATACCTGAAGAATCAATGATGTTTTCTCGCAACTCGAATCCGGTCACAGTATTCACTGAGATTCCCATATCCGAATTAGAAATTGTATTTCCAGATACCAACTGGTCAGAAGCTCTCAATTGAATCGCCGCACCGCCAACACCGTCAATTACGTTGTTCGTGATGTTGATACGAACTGAACCTGAGCTAACATCAATTCCATTATCTGAATCAAGGATTACGTTGGAATCGATTGTCGCATCATCGCTATCAACATCGATAGCCGTGTTGCATGACTCGAGAGTGTTGTACTGAGCAATTGCGTATGTTGCAGTGGACTGAAGATGCATTCCAGTAGAAGCCTCATATACGCTGTTGTTCAAGACAGTTATATTCACTCCACCAACGTAGAGCGCTGTTGCAGCGGTAGTATTGAGTTCATTTCCAATGATGTTTGTACGATGCGATAGAGTTGTGTAGATTCCCCACTGGGCTGAATTAACTAACGTGTTGTTAATGATATTGCAATCTTCACCACTTTGAAGGCCAATAAGATATTGGCCCATGTCAACTGCGTAATTGCGGTTGAAATCAATTCCCCAACATGGTGCAACTGTGAATAATCCTCCCCATTGACCTTCAAAATAATTGTCCGTAATTGTGAAATTTTCATGTCCTCCTGCTTGCAGAGCTATGCATGCCGCTTGGATTCCGCTATAATGCGCAATCATATTCCCAATCATTTCACCATTGCTCACGCCATAATTCGTCGTACTAATTGGGTATGTGTACGAGTAATTGACAGTATTTGAGATGATGCTGATCCACTCATACGTATTGAACTGGATTCCGCTATCACCTGGGTAAAGGATGGTATTGTCTTCAATGAAGGCATATTCGGAGAGACCGATGAACATTCCATCTCCTCCCGTATCAGTTATAGTATTGGAAAGAATGCTGCAATACCAACTTGAATCA
>CAYMLT010000317.1:0-4126 GCA_964391265.1 uncultured archaeon | reverse complement strand
GTAGATTCCGATTCCCATAACAATAGCAATGCCAAGTCCAATAGTCACACCGATGTATGTCTGAGTGACATCTTGAACGGCCAGTGCTATTGTGAAGAGCACAAGCTCTATCCCTTCTCTTAGTATGAGGGCAAATGCAAGTAAAGCTAAACCAATGCCACTTCGAGTTGCAGTTCTTTCTTGCATCGATTCTTTAATCTCAGATGCCATGCCCGCACCTGCATTCCACATCCAGACTATCATGGTTGTAAGTAGGATTGCCGCAACAAGAACAACTGCACCTTCAAAGATAGTCAGAGCAGTACCTTCGAATAAACCCCAAACCAGTCCTAGGACCATCCCAAAGCCCACACTTGCCAGTACTGCAACTATGGTTCCTCCAAAAACATACCTTTTCAGATTCAGTTTGTTTGATTGCTTTAGATATGAGAGCATTATCGCAATTATCAGTGCCGCTTCTATGCCTTCTCGAAGGGCTATCGTTGCAGGTCCTATGAACACTATAACCACTACATTAACTATTGTTAAAAACAGCGCATCTCATAATTTAAACTCTCACTTGTGACAAATAACTTACGAGTGCGCCAAATGACACACTATTCGGAATCTAACGCAAAATCAACAATTCGCAATCTAGTGTGAATCTTGTTCATCTTCCTGTCCTGTTCTGATATTCACAGGCATAATCTTTGGCGCCGCACCCGAAGCTCTAGTCTGGTTTACAGGACCTGATGTCATTCCAGCAGATCCGGGGTCCGTTTCCCAACCGCTACGACCACTTGAACGCAATGTCTTGGTATATCCATAGAATACTAGGCCAATAACGACTCCCAATGCCAACAGATAGAACGTAATCATTATCCTTCAAGAATTAGTATCGTACAAGACCGAATAAGTTTGATGATGCTACGGTGAAGGATGTAAAGGAGATGTTACCAGTCCAGTCTGCGCGAACATTCAAGAGGGTTCGTTGATAACAATCAACCCGGGGGTCATCTTTGAAAATCCGTCAATTTGAAGCAAGTGATACAGAATCTGTCCTTAATCTAGCCAACGCACATGCCATTTTTGACTCACCCCTCACTAGTGCTGACCTAGCAATTGCCAAACATCTACCTGAGGCCTTCATAATTGCTGAAGAGGACGCTCATATTGTCGGATTTGTTTTCGGATATATTAGAGATGTACCGTCCGAGGTTCTGATAAGATGGAATGCATCAAAAGTTGGACAGGTGGAATTGCTTGTTGTTGATCCACGTTCTAGAAGGAGAGGTATGGGCACAATGTTGCTGGACCGTCTATTCGAGATATTCTCTAGGAATGGAGTAGACATCGTGACCTTGCACTGCCCTGCTGAAGCAACTGAAGCTAAGAAACTGTATAACAAGACTGGTTTTGTTACCAGAGCATATGCGATGAAGAAACGGCTGTAGTAAGGCCGAGGACCACAAATGCTCCTTTGTCACGCCTCTCTCTTCGGGCGTAGTCCAGATGTCACAAAGCCTGCAAGCAGCAGTGTCCTTACCTCCGAGAATGCCAAATCCACGCCTATTATCATCACTCTAAGCTATAGGTCAAAGTTAGTACTTCATTCAATGAAGCGTTTCATGAACACGGCTACCTCAAAGTCTGTGATGTCGCTATTGGTGTAATACGAGAGGTCAATCGCTCCAATTTCATATCCGACCTTACGGTAGAAGCGAATTGCAGGGACATTCGTATTTTGGGTCTCACATACTATCACCCGACATCCAAATCTCTTTGCAATAGCAACCATATGCTCCATTAATCTGCTTCCTAGTTTCCTTCTCCTATACCTCACGTCGATGTGAAACTCCCAAATCCATAGCGTCTGGTTCCAGTCTTGTTTTTCGGCAATAGCAATACCAACAAGCATGTTCCCATCATAAACTCCTGCTGAAAGACCTTGTTTGACCACTTGTTCATACCGTCTATCATCATCTTCCTTGAAGCACCATTCCTTTGTATATGGTGATTCAAAGTCATGTAAGGTCAGTGAGATCGATGTATGACTATCACACTCGTTCTTAGTGACTTTATAGACCGCGGGAGATATATAGCCCCTAGAGATGCCATGAAACCGCGGGAGATCTAATTCAGTCAATGTCTTGATATCAATCATCATATCCACGTAGCATTAGACTCAGTACGCTCGCTAAAATGATTTTGTTGTAATAATGAATCAGAGTCTATTCATGTCCACTCTTCTCAATCTCATCAGTGAACTTGTCGCCCTCTGCTGCAGATACGAAGGTAATCTTCTCTCAATCTTCATTCTACCTACATCTGTCGGAGCAATTTGCGTTCAAAGGATTTTCCTTTCTCATTGCTAGTTGAAGCATACACAGTAGCATTGAAATATAAGTAGAAGTAGCATTGAGGTGTGGAAGGATGGGTTGATGAACAAAAACCTAGTCGGTTTTGATATTCTCTTATTGTTTCTCATAGTAACTCCTTGCTTCGCTTCTCACAGTCAAGGTCTCGAGTGGAAGTATGGTGAGGGTGTTCGATATGACTTCCACGAAGTATTCTATCTAGGCGATAACGAAACACCATCGTTGGTTCATGACTGGACTTACTATCTGATTGCTCCCAACTACACTGAGCTTAGTGACCCATTAGCATCATGGTATATCCCCACTAAACATGCACTCACCTATTGGCCAAATGGGACTGAAATGCAAACTGGACCGATGCCCTTTGCTGTTCCTGTTGGCAACTGGTCTATATTGTCAACTATCATTGAAAGTATGTCAGATGAAAATGTTACTTTTTCGGCGTTTGAATCTAATGATGTGTGGGGATACGAGGAAGAGCGCTCCGCGGATATTTCCTCTAGTCTTCACCGAGAGGAGTTCTCGAAACCCAACGGTGTGCTTACAAAATTGACAGATGAATCCACCATATTGAATCATCATTCAGTGTATGTGATTGAAAGACTTGCTATTTCTCCAGGCGTCATTCAGCTAGGCATAACACTTGTCGCAGCTGTGAGTATTGTTTCCATTCTTCTTGTGTATCATAGACTGAAGAAGTAAGTTTCTCAATATCTGGCCGTTCAGCCAAATCCTAGATCAGAGGATAAATCCGACAATTGCATTTGCAAGGACTTTTTCCCCTCGGCATTCCATATCGTTAAAATAGTATCAAGCGCATTAGTGATTATGTCCTACGAAGAAGAGATCAAAAACTGGAGAAGAAATCGAGAAGCTAATTTGAGCGAAGGTGTAATGATTGGAGATATCTTATGGTCCCCAGTTCCAGAGCCTGAGCGCAATGGCTTGAAACTAGACTTCTTTCCAATAAATCATGAGGCACAGTTCGAAGCCAAACTAACTCTCTTAGATGTCAAAAAAGAGAGGATTCTATCAAAGGCGGATGGAACGCCAACAAATCCCTTTCTTGAAGCTGGACATGTCGAATTCATGTATAATAATCAACAAGTTCGTCTGTTCATTGTTTTTGACAAGCAGACCAACGGCTACTATGTAGGTTTTAGGGACTCTACATGTGGCAAAGAAAGCTATCCTAATGGACGCTTGCTACTTATTGAAGAAATAGACCAAGAAACAACTACTTTGGATTTCAATAAGGCGTTCAACTTTGTCTGTGCCTATAATGATACTCTGCCTTGTCCTGTAACGCCTCAAGAGAACTGGCTGGACTTTCCCATTAGAGCAGGAGAGAAAAATTATCATTAATTTCCAATCAGTATCTAATTTTCCTTTTAGGGCCTAATCGGGTTCTAATGATTCGTGTCAACATATCGTTTCGCGGTTTCACGGTTCCCACGAGGTCGGACGCTGCATACATGCACTACTATGATGTAACCTGGAATTCTAGTCCTTATCCCTCCCTGCCACCTTAATGAGTGCTACTAACACTCCAAAAATTCCGGCAACTAATGCAGCCATTACTGCAGGATTGGCAACAATATAATCAATGAAATTGAATGGTTGAGATGTTGGCGTTGCAGTAGCTGTTTCTGTAGTTGAGGTAGTAGTCGGCGTAGTTGAGGTAGTAGTAGTCGACGTAGTTGAGGTAGTAGTAGTCGACGTAGTAGTGGTAGTAGGGGTCTGTGCAACAGTTAAATTAGCCCAGATAT
>CAYMLT010000316.1:0-4166 GCA_964391265.1 uncultured archaeon | reverse complement strand
ACGAAGATTACCACCCTTTTTACACATCCTTTCTGGGACAATATGATTTCCCCCAATTTCTAATTGAATCTAGCTCCGAAGAACTGCGAAGTGGTTGCCAAGACCCGCTCTTTTCGCAAGGAGAAATATGGCAATCTTTACACCCTCAATGACACCATTTGTCGACTCTCCCTTTGTTCTCCTTCGATAATGAATTGGTATTTCCGTTCTCCTTAGATTCTTACGGGCTGCTTCAATCTTAATTTCAGCAGAAAACTCCCAATGTCTACCAACACAATCCAACTTAGACCAGATGTCTCGCCTAAATATCCACATTCCCGACTGTGAGTCTTTAAAGCCAGTCAGAAACAACACATTCATCAAAAGTGTTAGGAATTTATTCCCAAATCCATGGGACCAATGAAATGCACCGACATCGAATACCTTCAATCTATCAGTATTGATGAATTCCAAATTTTCTCTGACCAAGAATGCGACCAAGTTTGGGACTATTTTGGCTGGATATGTCAGGTCTGCATCTAAAGTAACTATGATATCTTTCTTAGCCGCTCGAAAGCCAGTCATGTAGGCGACTCCATATCCCTTGCGCTTTTCGATGATTACCTTGACAAATGGTGCGTATTTTTCGGAGATCGCCAAGTTGATTTTCTCGCTATCGCCCTTTGGAGTGTGAACTATGACAATCTCAAGGGTATCTTTATTGGCTTCAGGAAAAACAGACAGAATCTCTTCTATTGTTCCTGGTAGGGCTGGTTCCTCACCATATGTAGGAATAACAACTGATATTGAAGTCAAATCACGAATCTCTTCTGGAGTGATATCTCCTATCTGTATAGTTGATTGTGATGAAGCCTCTACCAATAATATCAGCGCCGTTGGATTTTCGATGTCTGGGAATGAATCGCCTTCTCAAATGTTTATAATATATGCTATATTGTCATAGACCTCTTCGTTACGCTAAAAGTTTTTGTTTCAATGTTCCACATCTTTTCAAAGATATCATCTAGCAGTCAAATTAAAAGGCCATCAAAATCCATCACTCCAATAAGATGTTACAATCAGAGAGGATATACATTGACGGAAGATGAAGACTCAGGATCAAATGACACTCCCATACCTGACCATTCCCCAATGAGAGGCATGTTTCAGGGTACTATTGTAGTACTGATAGGTATGGTCCTCGTCCTTGTCCTTGACTTCTTAACCAAGATAGTGCTTGCTCGTAATCTCTCTATCTCTGATTTTGGAGTTTTCGGAATCGCCGCATCTCTGTCTAATATCGTTATCATCATTTGCCTTGCTGGGATAGGCGACGGAGCCGCATCGAAAATTGCAAAGGCTCGAACTAGTGGTGACAACGATGTTGTAACTTCCTTGACCGGAACATCACTTGGAATTACACTATTCCTTTCACTCCTTGGAATGGCTGCAACTTTTGTTGTTGCAGATTTTGTTGCGGTGATTATGGACAACCCTGCTCTTTCCATTGCTCTCAGAGTTATGAGCCTGACTATACCTTTCTTGACAATTGGACGAACGCTTACTGGCATAAAAAGAGGTTTCAAAGACTACAAGGCTGGGACTCTATTTAGTGATGTATCTCTTTTAATTACTCGAACACTACTCTTTCTCGTTGTTGTCTTTACCGTTGTTTCACTATCTTCATTCCTTTGGGCATTTGCGATATCTGCTATTGTATCAACTGTTCTCTATATATTGGACTCATTTAGGAAAAATGGCCCCTTTAATTTCAATGCCTCGACTGGTAAAGAACTTGGATCCTTCTCTTTTCCTCTCTTAGCTGAGCCATTACTCTACGCAATCCTATCTTCTGCTGGTGCCTTCTTCCTCGGCATATTCTGGGATACCGAAAATGCAGGACTATATAACGCAGCTCATCAATTCGGAGTATTGGTTTATTTTCCAATCGTTGGGGTAATGTTTCTGTACTTGCCAATAGCTTCTGAGCTTCTTGCAAAGAAGGATAAAAGCCAACATCAAGCTCTTTACAGCTCAGTAACAAAGTGGGCTTCATACCTTGCTTCCAATGTTCTAATTCTCGACCTTCTATACCCTCAAACGCTATTGAGTCTGATTGCTCCGGGATATGAGGTAGCAAGTGTTTGGTTACAATTACTAGCTCTTGGATATGTTCTCTATGTGATGTTCGGTCCTTTGAGTGCTTCAGTCGTGGCGGTTGGGGCTTCAAGGGTTGTCGCCGCTGCTTGGACGGTGGGGACAATTATCAATATCTTACTCATGCTTCTTCTCGTTCCATCATATGGAGGAGCCGGCGCAGCTCTTGCCACGGGCGCTGGTTTCATTATTGTCAACCTAATTCAGGGCATCTATCTCAAGTCCCGCATTGACCTGAAACTCATGTATGGAAAACAGCATCGTATCATCCTTCTTGCTGTTCTCTTGGCCCTACCTATTTGGTGGTTGGCGCCCGAACCCACAGGTGGATATCCGATAGTAATGCTTCCGATTCTTCTATTGATTGCAGTTATTATATCTGGTATAGCATTGCTTGCATCCAGGTCGATCACTCAAGATGATCTGTTTCTTGTTAACCTAGTTGAGGGCGCCTTAGGCATTCAACTCGGATGGATGCGCCGTATCTTATCACATTTCACGTCAAGTTCTCAGGTAAACTAGACGATTCATAATATCTCGAAAATGTAAACACTATCTCTATCATATATGAGATTGTAGTGAATTGACGTTTCAAAGAGTGTAACATTAAGTCTTGGTAGATTTGTATAGAATTGACCTGCTCCAATGTAAACATGAGTTATGTTGTACTTATGCAACAATGTGATTGTTGTCGCATTATCTGGATAGTCAATGTATACGTCATGCAGTTGCCCGAGGTCTTCAGGGAAATTTCGCCAAACCTGAATGAGAGGAGGCCTCACCTCCCTTCCAGTGAAGAAGGGTAAGTATTGCCCTGCATCATATTCATCTGCAATAAAGATTGCAGAAAGGGGTAGATTCTCAGAAATCCAATCGAATGCATTGGCATCTGCTGGTTTGATAGGTGAAACAACCTCTCTGTCTCTCTCCATAAGAAGAATATTCCGACTAAGATCTGGGACTGTAAAAGAGCCCAAGATGAGAACAATAAGTAATGATGCCAAAACTGTTCTCTGAATTGTCCGTTTTTTTGTCATTTCCTGTGTGTTGGTGAGTTGTACTGCTTCTGCTGCTCTCTCAAATAATGGTCTTGTAATTTTAGCTAGAAACATCAATCCGGCACCAGCAAGTATCGCTATTGGAAGGACCATTCCCAGTTTCATCCTTTCGGGGTATATTATGAACCACAATGGGTATTCGACAAAATAAAGGCCAAACGGATGATTCTCATGAAATAGGAATATGGCTACCAGCCAAGTTAGTGCAAAGAACGGGCGGCGTAAAGTCGATTCGTCCCCATTTCTCCTTCTGTGGTAGAGATATGCAAAGCCTAGGATTGCAAGAGCGACATTTGTTAGGCTCTGAAACCGTACACCAAAGTCATAGGCAATTCCTAGTATCCAATCAATAACCGTTCCATTAGAGTAAAGCACAGGTACTCTCCAATCCCAGTATTCTCTGTCATAATGATATGGTGAGGCGCTTGGAAGCAAATTCATGAAGCTTGCAGCAGCGATGGCTATGCCAATAAGAGTTGTAACTATGGCTGGCAGAAACCATGTATGAGATGGATATCTTTTTACTATTCTCCATACTAATACCGGAATAGCTGCACAAAGAGTATACACCAAGGCATATGGATGGAAGAGGGTCATTATTGCAAGGATACCCAAAACCACTAGCACATGAACGAATGAGATCCTGCTAGGTGGTCGTACCATGAGAAGCACTGCCATGGGTATGAGGGCATATGCAGAGAATTCCCCATTTCCTCCCCATGCATAATAGTCAAACAAGGCTATTGCCAGAATCGCACAGAAGGCGCTTGAATACAATGCCCATGTATCATCCTTCATCAATTTGCGAACCATATAGAACACCGAGAGTGGCACAAATGCCCCAATAATCGAGGTTACAATTAGGATCGATTGAGGGATGGGTGTCGCTAAGAGAACTGAAAAGAATGCGGCCAAAGAAGGGAAACCAATTAGATATCTGTGAAAATCACTTTCAACCGCAAGATATGGATT
>CAYMLT010000315.1:1544-4173 GCA_964391265.1 uncultured archaeon | reverse complement strand
AACCAAACGCATCTAACAAAAGAAATGGGTCCACATCTTTAACTTCATAATATCCAAAGACTCGTGTTAACCGAACACCTGCACCATCTGATGTTTGTCGACCCCTCCACGTTTTCTTAATCATCCTTGTTGTAGTCAAACCTATCACCAAATATTGTAGATAAGAACAATTATCAACTATAGTTAATAGGTTTCGTATATGCATGCAAAGATAAACATCTTTCGTTGAATGCAGCCTTCGCTCATAAGTTAGGTCCTTTTAGAATCCAATAGCTATCACGCGTATATTGTTTACGACCAGAACATGCAACTCATATCTATTTTCTTTTCAAATTCAATGCATCCTTGCTATGTATCTATCAAATAGTGTAAAAGCAAATCATTCAGTATTGGTGCGAATTCTAAGACACCGCGGAAAAAGCTGGTAGCGCAATGGATGAAATTAGAAAATTGGCGAAGCGTGCAGAAGAACTGAGAGAGAACGATAGAATTGTGGATGCAGAAGATCTTATCAGAAATGCACTAGATGACAATGAAGACTCATGGCAGTTGTGGTTGGAATTAGGACAGATTCTGATGCGGAAACAGGACTTTGATGAGGCGGCTAAAGCATTTTTGACTGCAACTAATCTTGAACCAGAAGAGTTCTGGCCATGGTTATATCTCGGGCATGCTCAGAGAAACTTGGGAGATTACGAGGCCGCTATTGATGCCACTGAGATTGCGCTTAATGTTGAGATAGGAGAAAAGGAACTTAACTTGGCCTATTACTACCTTGCATGCTATTGTGCACTCTTAGGTCGCAAAGAAGAAGCGATGGATTATCTCAAGACATCTCTTGAAAGAGACGAATCATTGAGAGAATGGGCTCGTGAGGAGTCGGATCTGGATTCATTGAGGAATGAGTCAGGATTTGAGTTTCTGATTGAATCTTGAGATGGGGGCCATTTCCCGTAAGGGCTTCCTCTTCGGGATTTTTGGTTGCACGTCGATTCTCCAAACCCTTGATATTTGTCATTGATTCTCTCTTACAATGCTATAGTATACTTCTTGCTGCTCTCATGATGGTCAAATAAGATTCTTGTCAAATCAAGCCTAATCAATGTGTAATTGGGGTCTTGTGATGATTCCCAGTATCCAGTAAACCAAGGTACTGTATTGGCAATATTATCACGTGTACTTGGATCTTCAACGATGACTGCCTTCGCAGTACATCTTAGCATTCCAGTTCGTTCTTTCCCTGGAACTGCATATGTGAATTCAGCGTTAGGATTCTTGCGAATTTGGGCTACCTTATCATCTCCGGTTCGTGTAACAAGCCAAAGTTTTCGACCATGCACCGTCAAAGCCATAGCTCGTACACGTGGCTGGTCACAGTCAATAGTGGATAGGTGTATCAACCCGCCTTTTTCGAAATGGGGCCAAATCTCTTCAAGACTCATCGTTTCAGGATATTCTTTCTTCATTTTCTTCGGTTGATTCAGTCATTCCAGCAATAAGAACCTCAGAGTGAACGCAAGAATCACCGCAATATTTTAAGAACTTCGACAACGGGATCTAGAAACTGCAGCGCTTTTGCAGACCCACGAACTGACTGGCGAGAAAAATGATGTCGTTTTCAGTATTTGAAAATAAAAAGAAAAAATGAGGGATCTAAGTCCCTCATTTCCTGCTACAAGGGGGATATATCGTCGTCAAGATAAATTTCTGTTTTCTGTCCATCTGAGGTTGGCTGAGGGACCCGTAAGAGAAGGATCAGCGCAACTACAAAGAACATAAGAACACTCAACAATGCGGCTATGTGCGAATTAGCTAAGGACATGCCAAGTGGACCGGCCGCCCATAATAGAACTGAGCTATAGACAGCTGGACCAAAGATTGCAGCGACCTTGCCGGTTAATGCATAAAACCCGAACATCTCGCTCTTTTTCTCCTCAGGCACCATCTGGCCAAACATCGAGCGAGCTGTGCTCTGGGCACTGCCCATACCAACTCCCGCAATCATTCCAACAATCCACCAGACTATTTCTCCAAATGGTTGACCCAACCACGCAATGAATATTGCAGCAATCCAAATGAAAAGAGTAATGATCAAAGTTCGTTTAGTTCCTATCCTATCCGCAATGTAGCCAAAAATAAACGCACCTGGAATCGCAGCCAATTGTGTTACAGCGAAGAAGATGAGAATCATTGTGTTACTGAACAGGTAGACATCTTGACCGAAAATGGCAGCGAAGCTGATGATGGTATCAATAGCCTCGGCAACCAAGAAGTAAGAAAGGAGGAATAGCGGAAGTCCTTTGTATTTCCTGATTTCTCCTGCAGTCACCCTGACTCGATTGAATCCAATGGACACATAAGACATAGCTCCAGCTTCAGGCTTCATGGGCGGCGGTCTACTTTTGAGGCCAATAATGCTGGGAATAGCAAATACCAAGAAGAATATTGCACTGAAAAGGAATGGTAGAGTTGGCTGAGTTGGAAACATTGAGGTGGAAACAAGAGCAATGATAATTGTCAGCATTGCGCCGACATATCCTGCTGCATACCCAAATCCTCCTATTTTGCCTATATTATCTGGGGTACTTATCTCTGGTAACCAAGCATTATAGAAAGGCAAAGCACCTTG
>CAYMLT010000315.1:0-1534 GCA_964391265.1 uncultured archaeon | reverse complement strand
CCACATCTCGAATCCCAAGAAAGTAGGGATGTCGTCACGAAGGAAGAACATCAAAGCGTTGAAAACAATGCACAGTGATGTGTAAAAAATAAGAAACTTCTTCTTCGATCCACTATAGTCAGCAATAGCACCCAATATAGGAGCTGAAACTGCTATAATTATCATGGTGATACTTGTTGCATAACCCCAAAGTGCTCCACCGAGTATATTATCTCCCACTAATGCTTTGAAGTAGAGTGGAAAAAGAGCTGTGATAATCAAGACAGTGAAACTGGTGTTCGCAAAATCAAAAAGATACCATGCGCTTCGTTCTTTTCTATCAGAGGGAATCTGGTTGGCAGATTCTTGTGTAGTCATCTTACTCTCTCCATAAGTAATCTTGAAACACAACAGCGTAGGACACACTCGTATATAATGATGAGGGATTTAAGTATCACAGCTCTTTAGGAGGCCAAAGACCTTCCTTTTCCAGCAATCGGTTCAAAGTTTTGCCTGTAATTGCATTGTAGTATGTTATGGCATAGCAACTTTGAACGGCATTATAATGTAGTACTGCCATAGCAATAGGTTCCATATCAACTACTCTTTCCAGTGTGGAAACCGCAAAGATTGTAGATCTAGATTCTACTACTCTGGAGTTCAAATATGCAATAGGATAATTGTCACTGAGCAATTCTGTGATTTTCCGGGTGGAAGTTGTATCGACATCATATGTGATTATCTAATTGAACGCGATATTACGACCAAGATTTGGATTCCATGAAGGACCAAATACAACTTTTTTGGTAGGCCCAAGATCTTGCAGTACTTGCTTAGTTTTTATGGTGGACCATCCAATGTTTGCTGCAATATTGTAATCCATCATCCTGCATCTTTTGCCAATTGGCCAAGAACCATTAGTTCTTTTTTGGTGAATTCCGGTGCATCTGGCAAAATCTGATTGAGAACCTTCTGGAAGAACATCGAATTGCTCAATTCCTATCCGATTTTATGAATACTGTAATTGTCAGTCTACTAAATTTACTTTCACAAACCATCCAAATTGATTGATGCTAGATATGCTATCATTCACTCTAGAAGCATATGATTGGGTGTTTTCCCGCTGGAGAACGCCTATGATAAAGAAAGTGCATTGATAAGATTCGAGATTCAGTTTATGATGCGTTCAACCCATTCAGAGATTATCTGATTAGTCGAGTCAGCCTGTTCGAGCATCACACTATGACCAGCTTTTGAAACTACATGTAACACCGACCCTGTGATTTTAGCCTTCAAATACTGCGAATACTTCATGGGAGTCATCTGGTCATTCTCTCCAACAATAATCAATGTTGGAAGTTTGATAGATGCAACAGAGTTCATCATGTCGAACTCATTGCAAGCTTGGAAATCGCGAGCAATGATCCGAGGCTTACATTTGCGGATTTCTGCTTGTGAAGCAGTTATTATGTCTTGAGGAGTTGATTCATCAAACATGTAGGTTCCCGCAGCTGTGACATATCCATCAAAATCACTTTCCAGTAAATCAAAGATC
>CAYMLT010000314.1:0-4202 GCA_964391265.1 uncultured archaeon | reverse complement strand
AGTGAGGTATTAAACTCAACTTGGAAAGTATCATCAACTTGAAAATCCATATCCGCACTAACGATACTTGGAAGTAACATCACAAATATTCCAAAAATGAATATGACCAGCAATTGTGTAGCTTTCACTTTGTCTCCCCTCTCGATAACTTTGTGATTCGTAATTCTAAATGATTAACGGATTCCTGGAAGAATGATACAATGCGGTCTATGTATTCTTGGGGTCCGCATGAGAATACGTCAATCACAACCTTCTCTTGTTCGGGCCATGTATGCACACTAAGGTGACTTTCTGAAAGAAGTGCAAATGCGGTTGCACCACCGGTTCCCGATGTTAAAACACCGTCTGTACGAATTTCTTGAAACTGATGAGAAGAAACCTGAAGTTTCTTCATGTGCCCAATTTCTATAGCATGTTCAAACATTTTTTCCCAAGTCGATGCGCGGTGAAATTTCTCCATGGCAACGCCCGAGAAATCCAATAGAATGGATATACCTACGACCATTTCAAATTCAGGGAGTACATGAAGGCATATGAATTTGACCACTCAGTCTTGCGTTTCCTTAGAGAGCTTGTCCACAACCTGGACAAAACTTCGTGCCAACACCTGCAAGTTCACCGCATTTGGGACATTGACCACTGTTTTGAGTCCAAATACGTTCAATCTTTTCCTTTGCGCCTTCTTGAAGAAGTTGTGTCATTTGCATTTTTGTCAAACCAGATCTTATGAAACCTAATCCATCTGGATTGACAAGCATATTGCCAGTATGACATGCGTTTTCAAAGACCTCATTGAACCCAGGTGTTTCTTTTATCTGTTCGTCCATTATCTGAGTTATAAAATTATGAAAGTCATTGTCAATTGGATGATGTCTAAATGTATCGAAGATTCTTTCTGCAGGCATTATTCCGGGCGTAAATAGAGTAAACGATCCATCATTATATCTCGCCACAAATGTATCAATATCCAATCTTGTCAGTGGAGCAAGATTGGGAATGGTATTGCTATCAAAAGCGTTAGACGTAATTTCCAGCAGGGCTTGCTGAAGACTACCTATTCTAGTTTGAATCACGCGTTTCAGTTTTCCCACTGAGTTGTTTACAGTTTCACGTAGATTGGCCAACTCTTGTAGTTTCTTTTCATATTCCTTATCTAGCTGAGCTTTTCTTTGTGCGAGCTCTTCTGTTTGGACCTCTACTGATCCTTGTGCTCCAGCGCTCATATCTTCAAGGCCTTTCTCTGAATCTGCAAAGCGATACTTAACCTCTTCAGATGTTTTGTTCAGTTTCTCGACAGCTTCTTCATATCTTGGAGCATGTTCTAACAAGTAAGTAATGAACTTATGAAATTCAGTAATGGCACTTTCAACATCTTCTCCCTTAGTTCTTACTGCTGTTCTGGAAGTGCGG
Organism: uncultured archaeon; assembly: GCA_964391265.1. Lineage (GTDB taxonomy): Archaea > Asgardarchaeota > Thorarchaeia > Thorarchaeales > Thorarchaeaceae > MP5-2226. The sequence continues at coordinate 2,792 of CAYMLT010000314.1, read as the reverse complement.
ATATGTTCAACAATTTCACTGAAGAATTCTTCAATGTCCGCCATAGCTCTTGAGAATTCGGCCGTTAACGCCCTCATGTCCATTTTGTGTTTTTCTCGAAGAGAGAAAATTTCATCACTTGTTATTGCACCAAGCTCTTCAACTTTCGCCTTTGTCCGCTCATCATGAGTAGCAAGGCGTTTTTTCCACTGGTCTTTTTCCAAGGCTATTCTGTTTTCTAAAACATCAAGATGGCCCTGCAGTTTTTCAACCACAAGTTCTTTCAAAGCTTCCATGGTTTCTACACGGATACGTTGCTTATCCCGAATATGCTGATACTCGCTACTGATATCAAGGACTTTTTGTGAATCCAGTGTTTCTTGAAGACGATTAGGAGTCATCGTTAGGTCACGTTCGATAAAAGAAGAAGATACTCCTGGAAGAACATCCGGGGTTTCTACGGAATTTAGCAAAGAGTTCAATGGAACTACATCTTCGAGTAGCGGGATTATACGTTCGACAGCATCCGGTATTTCATCAGCAGAGGATATCTCGGAACTGAGTATTCGTCGAGCTTCTGCCAAGCGGGTGTTTTCATTGGCTGCAACTGAAATACCCCTCTTCCCGAATGCAGATAGTATAAGTGAAGTTGTTTCAGATGCCTGTACTATCCAGAAAGGCAAACTCAGCTTGCTCAAACCTGTGAGTTTTGTACCATTGGATTTGTGACTTTCTCCTAGTACCAATGCCATTGTCAGAGAAACATCTTCTCCCATTGGAGTTGGAGTTTTCTTCTTACTATCGTAAATGAATCTCAATGCCAGCTGTCTTACCAAGCGAACACCCTCTCAGGATATCTACGAGTACGGCAATTGCAATTATGTGTTTCCAGTTAGTACTTTAGAGTAAATGTAGGTTGAGCGCATGAATTAATTAACAACCTCTGTCATACGAAATGGAGTATTACGAAAAGAAATGAGAGCAACATTAGTGCATGATATCCTAGACTAATAGGCAAGCCCAGATTTACTTAACAGCGTAATGCCAAGCAGAATGGTATCAATAAATCGACAGTATCTGTAGATTCAACATTACCATTTCTATTTATTCTTTGATATCAGCATATCCAGTTTCTCGAAGGTATTCACCAAATTTGCGGTCGATACTCTTGATATGAGTAATAAGCCAATTTCCGAGAAATGTATTGATAGATTCTCCAAGCGCTCTTGTTGCGCCATCTTCTTCAAAATCCTTCCTCATGGTTTCTATCATTTCAAAGAAATCAACGTGTTGTTGCATGTGGAGTTTCTTTCCGGGATAATTCAACTCTCTCATGTATTTCTCCTCAGTGGAGAAATGGACATCGGTGTATTGATACAGAAAGGTAAGCGTACTAAGGATTTTGTCAATTCCTTGATGTTTGTCCACTGCTTCATTGATTGCATTAAGCTTGCCAAGAAGCTCCTTATGCTGTTCATCTATCAGATCAATTCCAACTGAAAAGCTATCGTCCCATTCAATATTGGCCATGTTTGATACCGCCTATTTAATCTGAATCACTAGCCAATATTACAAGTGATTCAGGTAACTCGGCAAAACCGCATTCGATAAATAAGGGTACCTAAAAGGAGTAACAATTTGTGAACTCTTTCTGTGACCCCGATGTGTGACCCTATGTTGTGGCTGTGTCTTATATTGCGTCGCTAGCCTTTGTCATAATAGTACAATAGGAATATTGGAAGGTAAGGACAATGCTCACAGAAACCGAAGCGAAGGCACAGATTCAACTTAAGGATGACTTGGTAGAATTGATAGAAACACAAAAACTTAGCTCGATCCAAATGATATCATCGAAGCTCAGTTTGACAGAAGATGAAGCTAGATTGCGTTTAATTGATCTAGTTAATGAAGGAGTACTTGACGGAGCACTTACTGAAGACGGAACTAGATTCTTTCTTTCAAGTGTCACAATATCAGATGCTCCAATAATTCGCTCTAATGCAGAATCTTTGGTCTTAGAACGACCGGACACAACGATTGGAAAGTACAGTGTATTTGCAGGTCTTGCATCAATTATAGCCGGTTTTGTTATACGTGGGTTATCTGGCTTCATTGAGTCACTTGCTAACATGGGTGCTGCAGCTATTCTCTTGGGAATGATGCTTCTGGCTGGCGGCTGGCTCTATATCAGTAGAAAACAAGTATCTCTCACATGAAGGTACCTTTCTAGTCTTTCTCTGTCTTCAGGAAAATCCCTCTTTGATACTCATCAAAAGCGGTTCTCAGCTCTTCATCTGTGTTCATTACGATAGGACCTCGCCAAGCAATGGGTTCGTTCAGAGGTTTTCCTGATATCAATAGAAAGCGAGCACCTTCATTTCCTGCTTTGATTTGAATATCTACTCCATTGTCATAAAGAACAAGTGTACCATTATCAGCTTCTGAGTTTTGATTCAAATCGAATTGACCATTACCCTCAAAGACATAGGCAAAAACCGTGTAACCTTCTTTAGCAGAGTGTTTGAATTCTGTGTCTCCTTCAAGCGTTACGTCAAGATACTCTGGATCTGTGACAATATCCTGCACGGGGCCCTTGAATCCCTCAAATTCTCCGCAAATAATTCTCACATGCGCTCCTGATTCCGATGTGATTTCGGGAATATCTTCGCTCTTTATGTCCCGGTACCTAGGATGCATCATTTTGTGATGCGATGGCAGATTGGCCCATAATTGGAATCCTGTCATTCTTCCATCTGAACGTTCTGGCATCTCTTCGTGCACAATTCCACTTCCTGCTGTCATCCATTGAACAT
>CAYMLT010000313.1:0-4204 GCA_964391265.1 uncultured archaeon | reverse complement strand
TCCTTGGCTAATCGGGACCAAAGGCACGCAGTTCTCGAAGCAGTGTATCAATTGAGCTGATTTTGCTCACTGCAAGTGGTATTCTCATTTGCTCAGATAGTTCCATAGCTAGGCGGTCTATTTTACCAACGCCGTGTAGAATAACAAGTGTAGGTTTGAACTCCTGTGATTTGATTGCTATCATTGGAGCTCGGCCAGTATTAACATTCGTAAATATCAGACAGCGTTCCGTGGTTGCTCCAAATAATTTTAGAAATGCTTCGCTGTCAAGCTCGCGTACTGCTCGTTCAACATCAACAAGAGTGTACCCATAGATGTCTTTGTCAAGATAATCCTCTCCACTCTTGACAGTACACTTCAACTTGTCACAAAATTCTCTACTCTTCATGCTAGCAGAGAAATCACTCATTGCCAAGACAATATTCAGATCGACTAGACTGACATCCATCAATCGAACAAAGGCTGAAACAACCTGTCCCCCATTCTGCTCATCAAGTGTAAGAAGTGCCATAACAAAACGACGGATTGTTGAAGTCCCGGGAGATTTTCTGCGCCCTGATTCATAATCACTGATAACACTTGGGCTAATTCCAAGATATTCAGCCAATACAATCTGAGGCAATCTGAAGCGTTCTCTCCAAACCCGCATTGTCTGCCCAGGATGATCGGACAAGGCAATCTCACCTGCAATGCGACGGGCCAGCCGCTCCCTTACAGATGATTGTACTGACATGAACGGCATTAGCCGAATGGCCCATGATAAATATTTCGACTATTGCCGATTGAAAGTGCTGCAATAAAGATGGACAAAAGCATTTGACTCAATGTTATCGCCAATAAGTTCTATTGAGTAACATAACAAGCTAAATTGATTCCAAAATGTAAATAAGCAAAATGTAGTATTCTTGGAGGACTTGGAAATTCTCCAAACTTGATGATGAGGTAGTAGAAAATGAGTGAGAAAATCTATGCTATTAGTTGTTCCATGGAGCTTGCTTCGATTGGAGTAGATAGAATGCGAACACAGGTTGATGGTTTCGAAAAAGCAAAAATGTCCCTAGATTGGTCTGATATTGAGATTGTACCTGTTGTTGCTGACGAGAAGGTACTATTCGAAGAAGGAGATGTCAAGATAGTACCAATCCGCCCAATAGAAGTGGCTGAAAATTCATTGGTCTTTCTCTCCTTGTATGGTGTTAATGGAATGGGCCACCTCTGCTGCATCGGTTGCCTACAGATGAAGAAATACACTGAGAGGCGTACAGCAAATCTGGCAATGTTTCAAACGAGGATAAAATCCCCTGTGAGTAAGGGCGATTTACTTGGTCAGGTTGTTGTTGTGCCAGGAAAGATGCGATAAGTTGGTACTTTCTTTAGACACTTTCAGATGCATTGTTACTGTTAGCAGTGGTGATGCATCACTCGGTAGGTTCTCCTTTCCAAAAACCCTTTTTGCGAAGATATTTGCCCAAGTAAACGATACCTAACATAATAGGCACTTCCCAAAAGAGACCCATGGTTGTACCAAGTGCGGCAATTGAACCTACACCATAGACTGCAATTGCAGTTGCTATGGCAATCTCAAAATGACTGGATGAACCGATTATCACGGTAATAATGCCCTCTCTATATGCAAGATTCGCTATCCTTGTTATCCATAGATTATAGCCAACAACGATCACGAAACCAATTAGAAGAGGAATCGATACCAGCACCAGAAGGTCAGGATTCTCAAGCATGACCATACCATTTAGTGAAAAGAGCACGATTAGTGTAGTTAGAAGAGCCAATAGGGCAATTCTGCCAACGGCGGGACGATACTTATTCTCGAACCAATCAATTCCCTTCCAGTTGACAAGTGATTTTCTACTGATTACGCCAAGTATCAATGGAATCCCAATAAACACGAGCACTGAAATGAACAATGTCCAGCGATCAATTGGAATTGCCGCGATTCCAGTTAGAAGAACGACGATGGGGGCGTATAGGAAGAGAATTGTTGCTGTATTTAGACTGGTATTGATTACATTCTGTTCCTGATTGCCCTCTGCAAGATATCCCCAAACAAGAACCATTGCTGTGCAGGGGCTAGACGATAGTAAAATAATAGCAACAATCAGCTGTTCGTTTCCCGCAAGAAATAGGTTTGCCAGAGCAAATCCGACAATTGGAGCAACAATCCAATTCGAAAACAAGGTGAGAATGATTGGTTTTGGATTCCTTCCAAGTTTCTTCAATTCGGAAGATTGTACATTGAGCATCGCTGGATACATCATAAGGAAGAGACAGATTCCAATTGGAATCGATATTTCGCCTACTTTCCAGGAGTCAATTGCTTCACTAATACCTGGAATAACTTGTGAAAAAATGATACCTATGAGCATGCAAACTGCAACCCACAGTGGTAGATACTTTTCAAACATGCTCAGTTTTTTCTCACTCTCGGGATGCAGTTGAGTGTCCATATAGCTCACCTATGAACTTGAAATCCAATCTTAATCATTGAATAATCGAGAAGGATAAATGTTTTTTCGATTGGCGAAAAACCTGATAGACAGTGTGTCAATAGAAACACTGATATATCGAAATACTTCGATTATTCGTAAGGTATATGGAATTGATTGCTATGGCATCTGATAAACCCGCATTTATCATGTGTGTATGCACAGGCAAATGCCCGGGATTTGAAAAGATGGACGTATGGGATTTCATCAACACAGTTCGAATGATCCTGCCAGTCCAATATGGCATAATTCATCCTCAATTATGCGAAGTTGACGGAGACCGTTACTTGGAGGACGTTCTGAAACCAGGACAGAAAGTCTTCATTGGAGGTTGCGCACCAGCAATGCAGTACAAACTCTTTCGGGATGCATTCGAGAAAAAAGGACTGGATGTGCGAACCGATCTTGTACCAATTGATGTACGAAACATGACTACTGAAGAAGCGGTTGACCGAGTGTCTGAGGAGTTGAAAAAGCATGGATATGACACCGACTGAATCAGGAACAGAAACCACATTTATGGGTGTTAAGCGCGAGAAGATTCCTTGGTGGCCGTTCATTGACCTAGAAAAATGCGATGGCTGCAATGGCGAGTACGATTGTCTAAAATTCTGCCCTCACAGAGTCTACAAATCTCTTGAGAATCCCCTAAGGATTACTGTCGAGAATCGCTATAACTGCGTCGTCTTCTGTCAAGCCTGTAGCAAGATGTGCCCCAAGGATGCAATTACCTTTCCCTCGAAGGGTGATATTCTCAAGCTTATCAAAGCCGAACGCACTAAGTGAGGGAATGTACAGTGGTGCGTAAATACATCCTCCCATGCGCAGGATACGACCGCCCTGGTGGTGAAATCACCCGAACTTGTGTAGAACGGCTTTCAAAGAGTCGTGATGACGTGGTCATAGGAAGCATGGGCGCGCTCTTCAGTGAGCGCCCTGGTGAGATGCGCGATTTCAGGACTTCAGAGGTATACTGCCTAGATGGTTGTGGAACAAACTGCGCGTCAGATCTTGCTCTTGCACGTGGGCGCGATGATATTACAAGTCTTTCAATTCCAGATGTTGCAGATTTAGTCAAAGATTCCGATGAAAAAGTCAATCTTGTGATTGAAAAATTGGAAACCGAGATGAGCAAAGAATCATCAAAGGCTTCGATTGCAGTCACTGCTGATTCCTTACGTGCAATTGAGTTCATAGAGGAGAAATTCGATAAGTTCACACTCAAAGTGGCAAAAGGGTTGAAGTACTCAGACAATGACTTTTGGGTACGAGTCGAAGATAACTATGTTCGAATAGGTGCATCAGACTTCCTCCAACAGATGACATCTGATGTGTACTATGTGAATCTCGCTGCATCTGGAACTCATGTTGAAATGTTTGATGATGCAGGAGCGATGGAGTCGACAAAGATTCTTGTTGAAATCATAGTTCCTGTATCGGGAACAATAGTAGATTCCAATACATCGCTTGAGGATAATCCCGAATTAATTAACGAAAGCCCCTATGACAGGGGTTGGCTCTATTTGATACAACCTGATGATATCAATGAACTTGAATTACTTAGAGATGCGTCAGATTATATGATACATGCGTTGAAAAAAGCAAAGAAAGAAGTCGGAAGGAAGGTAGAACAGGATGAAAAAAATAGTAATTCCATGTAGTGGAATTGGAAAGGCATTTGGTACAGTTGCAAGAGAAGC
>CAYMLT010000312.1:0-4221 GCA_964391265.1 uncultured archaeon | reverse complement strand
ACCTGGATGACGACATGAAGAACGAAGAAGTGCACACTTCACTCATCTATTCGATTCTAGATGCAGGAGAGCTATCTGAAGGAAATAGCAATCCAGAAGGATTCTTCCGAAGCATAGCAGAAATGCTTGAGGATTTTGGACCTGAAAGGCCGACGCAGGTAATAGTATGTGCCAATCAAATAGAAAATCCCGAAGTAGATAGTGGTTCATTTATCCAAGCTATCTCTGCAAATAGAAATTACAAGGTAGACATGTTCGGAATAGGAAGCCAATTCAACACAGCAAAGGCTCAAATCTTGCTAAAAACACTGAATTCGAGAATAATACATGTAGAAGAATTCTCGATTTTCACGTATTTGGGATACATGCATTCGTCCATTAGAGAATTGGTTCATGGATAGAGATGCCGTTACACTACTGATGGCGTAGTCGTTCAATTGCAGAAAGGCGCATATCAAGCTGATTCACTTTGAGTTCCACGCTTTCAATGAAATGATAGACTTCATCAAGCAGTTTCACCAACTCAATATTGGCTTTATCAGACTCCCTAGCCTCTTCGCTCTTTTTTGCAATATGCAACACCTTTTGTTCTACTGCCCTTATTCGAACTTGAATATCATTCATCCCTTCAAGAGAGTTCATCATTGACTGCATTTTCGATTTCCATTCTTGTGGCAATGGTTTCATTCACTCCATATGCTTGCATACTGATTCGATTCTCTCTTCCAATTCATCTAGACTACTCACCAATTGATCAAGTCTATCCAACGCTTTACGCAGTCTTGATTCCATCTGATTTGCTGTTGTTGAGGATGAACTCTCTGTTTCCATTTCACTCAAATGCTCAAGATCTCCTAGTACTCCTTCAATCCGCTCAATTCTTCGAAACGTGTCATCAATATTTACGGAGTTCATTAAAGCCTCTGCCTTGGATAGCATGACCCCATACTCGGGAGGTAATTCGAACTCCTGTGAATAACTTTCTTTTGAGGAAACATGGAGGTCTTTTTCCTGTCGAAAAATGCCTTTTGGGGTTATCGAACGGGAATCCATACGTTCCTTGGAAGACGCCCAGAGGGGCAAAATGAGATTTATCGAAAGTGATTCAATATCAGAATTCTCAAGAATGGCAACTGTTGCGATTTTCCCAGGGCCATCCCAGAAGAATGATTCAAGACTTGTATCGCGATGAAATAGGCATGCAGCAATAGGCTTCCTCAGTTTCAGAGTTGAATTTACTTCGGTCATCCAATTGCTCAAGAGAAGACCTAAGGGTATACTCCGATTGGTCGGATTGTGCCGAAGTAATGTGGTATCATCTGATCGAGATCTTAGAACATCATTAATCCATGTGCGAGATGTATTCCAATTGTCTGGGATGCGTAAAGAGAACACCTCCAGAAATCTATTCATCGAAACCTGTTCCCGTAGATATTCAACATAATCGATAGCGGGTTCACTAAATACTCCAGATAATTCCTGACCGAGTTCATACTTCATAAACAAACGGAGGATATCGTGCGGATTGTGCTTTCGAATCCAAAAAGCAGAAATGTTTCTGGAAACATTGCCTTCCTTAGATTCATTCCTAAATACAAGAACGAATTTGTCATTATCAAGACCTTGTTCACCTAGAATCACGATTCCAGTATCGCCGTTGGTATTTAAACCTCGGTCAATTAAATGTCGAACAGTAGAACTAAGAGGAATAATATATCGTTGCTGGTTCTCTTTTTCGTCAAGAGAGCCATCAATACTCCTGGATATTATTCCCTCTTCAATCCAGCCTGGTCGAAGTGTCTTAGCATCTGTTTGCACAGAGATATGCCCGAGTATCTCCCCTTCCGCATGCATCTTTGATAGTTTAGAAGATATACCATCGTTCAGAAATTATGCCTCCTTGTTCGTTTCCTGAATAATAAGATCCTTGACAATGGGAATATCAGATATTTCCTTGATAAGAGCGACCGTTCCGCCTCCAGAGTCAGCTATGGCGGTTAGGATGGAATCTTCGCATCGATTTCCAAGGCCGATGCAAATCAGATGGATACCCAAAGTATTAGCAAGTAGTTTCTTGACCACCATAACAGGGTTTGGACCTAAAGTATAAGTTCCGCTAGAGAGGAAAACCAAAAGTGTGGGTATCGACATCCTGCGTCGTAGTTCCTCAGCTTTTTCTATTCCAACTTTGAGACCTTCAGAGGGATTCGAAGGTTTGTCAGAATGCTCTCTAATTTGGTCCGAAAGCCACTCGCTATGAGATTCTACGATACTTGCTGAATGCATACTGGAAATGTCTTTGACGATGCCATCTTCAGAATCAAAAGCTCGATAAACAGTTGTTCGGTCGGAGTATGCGACCGACGAAAAAAAAGGTTCACCTTCACAAGTAGAAAGAATTCCCAAGAGCGACCGTGATAATTGATTGGCAGCTTCGTATCGTTTTACGACTCCATCTCCTACGACTTCAACTTCCGAGCTTGACAGGAAAATATCAGACTTCTTTGATGCTGCACCTACATCTGTGACTAGACACAAGTTGAAACACCTCCCACCCATATCAGCCTCTAGATACACCTTCAGAACACTCCGCCAATCAATCCGAGCCGCAGCGAGTGCATCAGATTTTGGAGTCATCTCTCTGACTCTAATTGTTATACCAAGGGCATGCAAGTCGATTTTTTGCCCTATAGTCAGTATTAGCCCATCAAGGTGCTCTTCCATGTCCTCAATTCTTTTAGAAAGAGCTTTCACTACTTCTTTAACGTCAATATCTCTCTTCGAACTTACTGTCAGCGTGATCTCGCTACAGTTAGGAAGTGCTGTTTCTATTGGAACAATATTCACTTCTGTAGTTGCCTCTAAATTGAGTGAGTCATAGAGACGTTTGTCAATAACAACTAAATCAGCAGGAACCCTGTGAGACTCGTTTAGCCGCGTGAGGACGCTTTCTGATCCGTGAGTTATGCGGACAGGTTCGCTTTTGATGGAAGTGCCCATTGAAACAAAGGAGTATCCTCTTTGATTTCCACCGCGTATCGCTTTGAGCTTCAAAGTAATTCACCATTTAGTAGACACGAGTTGTGTATATCTTCTGTGCAACTGCTTTTGACCCGTAGAATACCTCAACACGTAAACTAGCTTTTTCTTTTGACTCGGTCATTGGGACAAGACTTAGCTCAATCTGTTGATCATCGCGGGGCCCAATTTCATGTTGTTCATTTGTGATTTCAGAAACTCCTTCTTCTGTTACTAATGTTACAATGACACGAATACCAAGGATACTTGAGCTTGGATTCTTGACGCGAAGACGGTAATTAAACGCTCGTCCCGCAATTAATGCATCGGGAACATCACCGAGTGTAACCTCAACCCCCATTTTATCGGGAGACAATGGGCGACCCTTTGGCCATCTAGGTATGCGCTCAAGCTCTAGGAGACGTGATAATGAAGTCTTCATCTGCCTCATCTCCAGACCCATTTCATCAGCAGCTTTGCCAATATCAAATAGACCATCATTTGCCTCATAGAATGAAAGAACCTTTCGATCCTCCTCGATGAGATCGCTCACACCTTCTAAAATACTGAGCATGGCCTCAGGTAATTCATGAGCCCGCGATAATGAGTAGTACTGCCCATTTTCAATGGACGATGCAATCTTACGAAAAGACTGTTCCACCAGTGGATTGCATCCTAGAGTAAAGGCAAGTAGTGTCGAACCATATTCGCCAGCTAAGTCTTGAACCTCTCTGCATGGATCATGTCCTCTTGGGCATCCATCGGGAAAGTAATCATCACTTAGAGAATTGTATTCGCGACCATGAGGTGGAGCATCTCCAACTAAAAGTAGCACTTTGTATGCATCACGATTCCAGCCCAATTTGGTTCGGGCATCAAAAAGAGCATCAGCTACAGCTTCCGGAGTGTCTCCACCCTCAGATGGTCTAAGGCGCGAGATTTCAGTATGTACATCTTTTATTTTTGTTGTGAAGTCAAATACTCTGGTTACATAGGTTCGATCTTGTGGCGGATGATCTCTGTATGATACAATTCCGAAACGAATAGACAGTCCTTCAGTTTTAGAAACAACCTTGTCTACAATATCGAATAGTGAATCCTTTACAGCTCTAATATCATCTTTCATTGAACCCGTTGTATCAACGACAAATGCAACATCCAATTTTGCGACGTGAATCCCTATCCACCCCATACTTCTGGATG
>CAYMLT010000311.1:0-4244 GCA_964391265.1 uncultured archaeon | reverse complement strand
ATTCGTTGTCATCTCGTTGCTATCCGAATGGACAAATTACTATCAATTCATTGCATCTACCTTGGAGGAAGTGACCTGTAAGAAGGTTAGACTTGGAAATCTTATGTATATGGAGGACGAATAAGAATGGCAACAGACTCTCCTACAATCTTCAGTCAGCTCAAAGCACAGGATGTACTTGATCTCATAGAAAGTGTTCTTGAAACCCTTGCTGATACAATCAACGAAGGCCAATTTCCAGAAATCGGATACTTCAATACATCCAAGAAGAATGTAAGCTATTCTCAGGAAGCGGGATATTCTCCAATTGATGATACACCCTCATTTATTGATGGCAGGAAGGTTGAGAGTGCACGTACCATCGCAGGTCTTGTTTACGGATTATCAAGGTTCAAAGAACACCTTGAACAGGGAATGTCAATGTCTCTAAGAGATTTCTATTACATGAATAAGGTAAAACATGTAACGGATGTCCTGAAGATTAGCAATCAGAATGAAACAAACAGAATCATCAATCTCTCCGAAAAAATACTTCGAATCAGGGGACAATCCATACCACGTGAAGAGTTTGGCGTAGTAAGCTCACCAAAAGGTACTTTCTTTGGAGACCTCACTCTCTCAGACCTATCTGGAAAGAAGCTGAATTGCACAAACGCCGGCGAGTATGGTTGGTTCATCTCAAGCAGACCATTTGAGGTTAAAATCCATGATATCAACATAGACGCAGCGGTATTTGTTGAAAAGGAAGCAATGGCCAGGAACCTGATTGAGCTTGGTTTGGCTGAAGATCTCCGAATTGGGATTGGCTCCTTATTTGGACAGCCTGGCAGAAATATGCGAGCATGGATTAGGCGGCTTGCGGATAACGATATTCCTATCCTTGTGTTAGTAGATTTATCACCTTGGTCGTTGAGAATCTTCTCCACCATCCGATCAAATTCAATCGAGCTTTCGAATATCAAAGGTCTAGCAACTCCAGAGGCACACCTTGCAGGAATGACTGCTAATGATTTCTGGACACGGAAGGGAATGCTGAGCGAGATAGAACATTCCCTCGAGTCAATGTCTAAATCGGATATCCGATGTGCTCAACAAAATAGAAACATCCCTGCAATCGGAAAGGATGAGATATTGAACAAAGAAAATGAAATGATGCTTAGGAAAAAGCGAAAAGGTGAGCTTGAGGCATTCAAATCATTTGGCTTGCCTTTGACAGAACTCAAAGCCAAGTATCGAAAATACATCGTCACCAAGGCATCTGCAGCTAATGTGAAACTGATTTAAGGTAGTGAATCTTCTTCTCATTGGAGGAGTCATCTTGTCAACCGATAAGGAGAATATAGCTACACAATTCGATGAACTCAAAGAGAAAACACTTAGCATTCTCGAAGAGATTGGAAAACTTCAAACGGAAACAGAAGAACTTCGAACAGCTAGAAGAGAAGCTGAAGAGAAGTTTTGGGCTGCGGATGAAAAGGCAAAGAAAGCATATACTGAACTTGAAGATAAATCTAGCAAGATCGAGATTCATGAGAAAAACATGGAAGAAACGAAAAGCGAGTTGGAATCTCTGAGAGAAGATGCTGCTTCAACAGCAGCAGGGAAAGATGAAAAGATTAATGCCATTATCGCAGAACGCGATGAGCTACGGGCAGAGATGGACCAGATTAATTCTCAGTTGCAAAAGGTATCAGAGTTATACAGGGAAACGTCTGCTGAGAAGGAGAAGCTTGCAGAGAAGGTCGATGTAAGTGATCTACTTGCCATCTATATTGTACTAATTGAAAACATCTTCGGTGGAAAACCGCATGCTCGTGTTCTGTACACTTTGCATAATGCAAAGTCCGCGGTTACCAGGAAGAATCTCATTTCGAGTACAGGAATAATGCCAACTGCGGTAACAAAAGCTATCCATGACCTGAGAAATGCTGATTTGGTTAAATTCGATGAAGAATCAGAAGACCAAGAGGTAACACTCATCAAGGATATATTCTGAATTAGGGTGAGTGATTCTTCGAATTAGAGAATCTGAGGAGATCTAATGGGAAAACGAGCCGACTATAGTAGCACTCTAAGGAGTTATATCAAGAGATATGGACTACATGAGAAGATGGGATCTCTTCTCCAATTATTAGGCAATGATGCCCAAGAAGTTATAGACTGGGCAGAAGTGGAAGCCGCTCGTCGTAACACTGAGAAGAAGAATATGGGCAAAGTAGTCTTTAATCTGATAGGATTTGAGGCAGCAATACGCTTGGTGCAAGAGAATCACCGAAAAGGAAGATTGACAACACGACACGAAATTAAGCGCAGAACTGGTCAGAACTTGGAGATGCCAGTTCTGTATCGCGAAGCAGGATTGAGACACCCTCAGGAAGCTCGGAACCTTCGACATAATTTATTCCACGAGGCTTTTGTCGCTCTGATAATGAAGATATTCCCAGATGTGTCCACAAGCGTACCGACGACGGGAGAAGGCCTTACTCCGGACCTAATGGTGACTCACAGAGACCCCGACTGGACAATATCGGTTGAATACAAAGGTTATCGGTCAATAACACTCCTTAGCGAATCGGAAGTTCTGAAAGGTATGAGGTACCAAGAAGCATATGGGACTGCATGGCTGGTAACTACCACCAATAAAACAGTACGAGCATCCTATGGATCTATGCTAAAATCGGAGGATATCATAAAGAGAGGCATCAAACGCTTAGAGAATATCTCAAAGAGAAAGACTTACACTGAAGAGCAAAGAGAGAATCGAGGCATATCGAGAAAGGGTATAACGCATTTGCAAAAACACATGGGTGAAAATCTTAGCTGTAGACACCTTACCGCAGAAGAAATTCTTGAGTCGTGCAAACAAGGAAAGCCATTGAAAGGCTTGGCTATTTCAACAGGGTTCGAATATGTGGAGATGCTGAAGAATGAAGGCTTACATAGGGAAGCAGATAATGTTCTACGAGTCATGAAACTGCCTACGAATAAGCTGCATAGCGACACGGTGACTTCTGTTCGATTGATTGAGTAATATTCTCTCATTTTATATATGAAGAAGGACTTCCCCATTAGTGTTAAATAGCGAAAATAGAGAAGCAACTTGCTTCAGAGAGGTAAAACAGTTGTATCCGAATTCAGCAACAGATGCTCTTGAACCCCTAGCTAGTCTACTCAGGGATCTAAGTCACAGGTCGCCCATATTAGGAGCGGCTATTTTATCTGTTGAGGGGCTTCCTTTTGTCAGCCATTATACAAGTGGAGTCGAAGAGGTTTCAGTTGCGGCAATGGTTGCAAGTATTCAAGCAGTTGGCGAACAAACGGTGAAGGAGCTGCGTCAAGGTGAGTTAAAGGCAATCATCATTCAAGGAACTCGAGGAACAACTGTTACTGTGTCTATTACTCATGGATATCTTCTTACTGTAACAGCACCAGAAAATGCCAAATTGGGACTAATTTTCAATGATGCGAAAATTTGTGCGCGAGAAGCTGAAAAGTTACTAGAAGATATCGTCTAAGAGTCAATTACAATGGCACCAGTGTTTCCTTTCAATAGTCATCCCTGTTGGTCGTCAGAAAGATCCAATCTTTGGGAAAGGATACATCTTCCTGTGGCAAGTAACTGCAATGTACAATGTAGATTCTGTAGCAACCGCACAGGAAACTGTGACACTCTGGGTCCAGGAGGGTGCGAGAGAATAATGGACTCAGAACGGGCAATTAGCACTCTTTTGATTGAAAGCAAAAAGAGACCAAACCTCAGAATTGTAGGGATTTCAGGACCTGGAGACCCACTCTTCAATGATGCAACATTCACAACGCTCAAGAAGGTCAGAGATAATTTCGACGGCTTCTATATCTGCCTTTGCACAAATGGTTTGCTACTTGAAGACAAATCGCCACAACTGGCCGAGCTTGGCGTAAATACAATCTCTGTTTCAATGAGTGCAATTAATCCAAAAACCGTCGCATCTATCTATAGTTGGGTTATGATAAATGATCATCTAGAATCTGGAAAGAAGATGGGAGAAGCGGTTGTATCTCTCCAGTTAAGAGGTATTAGAGCAGCTTCAGATTTGGGAATTCATGTCAAGGTAAATACAATCTTGATTCCTAATATCAATCTGCAGGATATTCGGAAATTGGCAATGTCTATACGAGATGCAGGCGCTTCTATGCAAAATATTGTTCCACTTATCCCTCGAGGAGCGATGTCAGATGAAACTCCTCCAAATCATGAACAAATA
>CAYMLT010000310.1:0-4264 GCA_964391265.1 uncultured archaeon | reverse complement strand
CATCGATACTGGTATGGGTGTTGAGCGAACAACGGCAATGCTTCAAGGAGTACCGACTGTTTATGATACAGATCTCTTCCTTCCTTTGATTAACAAGATAAAGGAGATGTCTGGAATTGATACCCCATCATCTGAACAGACTCGTCGAATCAGAATCATCGCGGACCACGTAAAGTCTGCCGTCATGATCATGGCTGATGATAGAAAAGTTGGTCCATCAAATGTTGAAGCAGGATACATCGTGCGTCGACTAGTCAGAAAGGCCATTCATAGTGCAGACATTCTTGGCATTGAACAAGGATTCATGAAGAGCTTGGCGGACATTACTATTGAGATCTACAAAGACGTATATGATGAAGTAGAGCGGAACAGGGAGTTTGTCTACCAGAATCTTGAGGACGAGGAGAAGAAATTCAGGAAGACGCTTGGAAAAGCTCTCAGGAAGCTACACAAGATACTTGCTGATACTAATACAATTACAGGAGAAGATGCCTTTCTCTTGTTCACAAGTTTTGGGCTACCTGTGGAAATGACCCATGAGATAGCAGTTGAGAATGGAATTGTTGTTGATATGAAGGAATTTCAAAGGCAATTCGAGCATCATAGAGAGATCTCTCGAACTGCAACACAGGGGAAATTCAAGGGCGGTCTTGCAGATCACAGTGACGAAATCACTAGACTACACACTGCAACTCATCTACTACAGGCTGCGCTTCGAAAAGTCTTGGGTGATGGAGTCACTCAAACAGGAAGCAACATCACCAAGGAAAGACTGCGATTTGATTTCACATTTGACAGGAAACTAACCCCTGAAGAGATCAAACAAGTTGAAGACCTTGTCAATGGTATTATCCAGAAGGACATAGAGGTCACTCGCAAATTCATGCCATACGATGACGCAATTGCTGCAGGTGCCATGGCATTTTTCAAGGAAAAATATGGAGAAACAGTTTCAGTCTATTCGGTAGGCGATTTCAGTATGGAACTTTGTGGAGGCCCTCATATAGAACGAACGGGCTTTCTTGGTAAGTTTAAAATCGAGAAACAGAAGAAGATTGGCGCCGGCGTCATGAGAATTAGAGCAGTACTTGAATAGAGAAGGAGAGGATTCCCTCTCCTACAATTTCTTGACCCAATGATAAGCCACACCCTTGTGTTCAAAACCTACAGACTCGTATAGTCGATTGGCTCCTTCAGTGGGTGCTGCTCCAAGTATAATCACGGCAATTGGATTGTATTTCTGGAGACGTTTAAGGCACTCCAGAATGACTGCCTTTCCAAGTCCTCTCTTTCTGTGGTCGGGGTGAGTGCCTACAGGTTCTAATTCTGCAATCTTACTAGCAGGATCAAGCCGACCCGTACAAAATGCTGCAAAGTTGCCATCGAGGTCTACCGCCACAATATCCAATTCCGGAACGTAAAAGGATGCAGTACTGAAAGTTTCAAGAAGATTCTTTCCCATCTCCATGATGTGTGGAAAGACAGCTATCTGTACTTCCCTATAACTTTCCCACTCTTCCATGATTATTGCATGCCTTACAGAATAGCCTTCAGGTAGTTGGCACTCCGGGATAGGCTTGTCAAGGGAATGAACTTGATATGCTCCTTCAATACTATCTCTCTCGAATCCCATACCCTTTAGCATCGAGATTCGCTCAGTATCATGCTCTCCCACAACAAAGAAGTATTTGACCTCGTCATCGGGGCTCTTCTTCGTTTTCTTTTTCTGCTCTTCAATCCAGAGTACTATCTCTCTCTCAGCGTCGAGATGATTTGGATGAATGTGAATCCAACAGAGGCCCGATGGCTCAACAATGGAAACCGCCACAATTTCGGATTGGTTTTCCCATATCTTGGTTTTCTCATCATCTTTGTCGACATATTCAGTTCCTCCAGGACCGAATTTCGTATTCTCGAACATTGGTGGGGCCCAGTTCCTGAATAAGGGTCCTGCTTTCCAAGCTTCAAAGAGGAATTGATTGACTGTATCAAAATCCTCTTTCCAATGAAAATCTCTAATGGTAAGTGTCATGAGCGGCACCCGTTTTCTGACCGAAGCAGGTCTATTATAACTGTGAGGGCCTACGCCATAATCCTTGTTGGGTTAGTTTCTTTCTAAAAGACACTTCTTTTCAAATATCATATAATATTGCATATTTAATGTAATAGTTTATAAGCGTACCACGTAATAGTATTACATAACACAAACACAGGTGTAATTATTGTCACATTTGAATGGCGCGGCACAGATCCGCGCATTAGCCGACGAGTTCCTAATGAATGGAGTATTCAGCTTGGAACGACCTGTTGAGTATGGCAGTTTTTCTTTCGTGCCAATTACAAAAACTGAATCTACACCGGAGGATGTAGATTACATCAATGCTGCTGAAGCATTGGAGAAGGGCTTCCTTGAAATCATTGAAGGAGGCGATCACGTTGAAACCCTTATTGCAAAGAACACAGGCAAACGCCCTGTTCTTATTGAAGCATCAGAAGTCCTTCTAGCAGATGGTAGTCAGGACCGCATAGTCCTGCAGAGTGTGATTCTCCAACCTGGAACAGAACAACGAATCCCCGTAAAATGCGTTCATGCACCTCATCCACTGAGAAAGGGGTCCACATACAGCTCTGCTGGAGCGTCTGGTAAAGGGCTCAGGAAATCGATACACCGCATGAAGTACATGAGCATTATGACCGATGTCGAACACTATGTTCCCGAATCTGCTGTTGATCAAGGAGAGGTTTGGGATGAAGTAAGCGGTTATGCTACTGCAGCTGGAGCTGCAGATGGAACGAAGTATACTGAGGCACTAGACAAGAAGCAGAAGGAAGTTACTAAGGCTGCAGATAAGATTCGTGACCAACTGCCTGAGAATACGTGCGGTCTTGTCGTAATCAAGAGGGAGGACGGTCTTCAAGCTTTCGAACTCTATCGCTCATCACATGCCTTTGAGAAACGAGCGGGATTTATTGAATCGCTGCTTATGGACGATGTCATCACCGATGTCTGGCCATTAGAAGGTGAAGCTGCCTGGGTCACCGCGATCCAGCTTATCTACCGTTTGAGAGAGATAACCGACAATGAAGTCATCGTCAAGGAAGGGTCTGATAACCTTCACATTGGCATAGACGAACTTGTTGGAGAAGCCATTGTTGGAAAAAACCTAGAGGTTCCCACTCAAAGCATACTCTATTGCACGCTAGCGGTCTCCTCCTGATATACTCCTCATTTGAGATTGGGGATCGAACACCCGACGTCGGAGGACACACCCACGCCCACCAATTCAAGGGTCCTCGGCGTCAACCTCTCTTTTGTGACGCACAAGCGGAGCCTTTTTCATTAGTTTTTCCTGATTCTATCTTATTGGAATAAGTGAACTGCATTGATGAAGGAGAGGTAGCAATATGGGAACTTTCTCGCGAATATTCGGTACTGGCGACAAAGACCTCCAAAAGAGAGCTGATGAGCTCACCATCAAGCTAAGTAAGGGAGTTCAATCAGCAAGCGCCAAGCTCTGTGTAGCTGCAAAGGTCTGGAAAGAAGGGAAAATAGACGTTCTTGAGGAGATTCAAAAGGAAATTATTGAGATTGAGAGGAACATGGATGAAATCAAAGAGGACATAGTCGAGAATATTCTGACCAAATCTGCTTTCCTTCCACAGCAGGCACTTGAACGTCACACACTCGTTAAAGCACTTGATGAGATTGTCGATGCAGTAGAAACTGCAATTCGTGTAATCTCAATGGGATCTAGAAGGAAACCTCCTTCAGAAATTCGGGAGCTTGGCAAAAAGATATGGATATGCACAGACTTGGTCCAAGACGCCGTAAAATACCTCTTCATAGACTTCTCTCAAGCTATAGAAGCTACTCGAAAATTGGATGGAGCTAGAGAAGAAGCTCGGGATGTTCAGTTTGAGATACTTGGAAAACTCTACAATGATTCAGACTTTCACCCAAACGAGATCGCACTGTTTCAAACCGTTTCTGAGAGAATGGTTGATGTAGCTGTAAAGGCTGAGGATGTTGGTGACTACATCCGAGAACTAGCAATGAAGTACTCCTAGTTCGGTAGGTGTTTTCAGTGGACCCTCTACTACTGCTAGCTGTACTCGTCATCTGTTTCATTGTAGCATTTGCAATAGGTAGTAACGATGAAACAATGAGCCCGGCAGTTGGAGCCAGAGTTTTCACTGTAAGAACCGCAGTATTGATTGGTGGTGCAATCAATATTATAGGTGCAATCTCTCTGGGAGGGGGCGT
>CAYMLT010000309.1:0-4315 GCA_964391265.1 uncultured archaeon | reverse complement strand
CGGGGAGCGCGACCGGTGATCACCCCCCGATCGGGCGAATAGGGGTCCGTCTCCAGGGTTACATAGTCCCCCACGGCGATGGGATTGTAGGAGCGTTCCTCCTCCCGCAGCACCTTGCCCTTGATGCGGCACTGTATTTCGCGCCCGTCGCAGTCCACCGCATATATGTTGTTGATGCCGAAGCGCACCGTCCCGGTCATGTCAAAGAACCGGTCAGGACCAGATCAAACCGTTCGGCGAAACGCCGGTAGCGCTCCTCCACCGGGCCCGGTCCGGTCAGGTACATGGTGCCCCCGCCGTGCTCTCCCGCGGCCCGGAGGTCGTGCCGGTCCAGGATGCGCTCCAGCTGGTTCACCACGCCCTCGCGCGAATCGATGAGTGTGACGCCGCTCCCCAGCTTCTCCCGCAGCGAGGCGTCCACGTGCACGAAGTGCGTGCAACTCAGGACGAGCACGTCCGTACCGGCCTCTTTCACCGCCGCAACCGCGTCATTAAGCACCCGCTCCCGCTCCTCCGGCGGCGCGTCAAAGTACCGTTCCTCCACAAAATCACGCAGCGCGGGCGCGGCGATGCGGACGACCGTGCAGCCATTGGCGAAATGGTCGATCAAGCCGTCCAGGTAGTCGTTCTTCACGGTCTGGGGCGTGGCCAGCACGCCGATGCGCTTGTTGCGCGTAAAGGCGGCCGCGGGCTTGACCGCCGGCACCACGCCCACGAACGGAATGGGAAACGTTTCCCGCAGCCGGTCCAGGGCCGCCACCGAGGCCGTGTTGCAGGCGATCACCGCGGTCTTGGGCGCAAAGCGCTCCATGACCAGGCGAAACGTGGCGAGCACGTCGTCCTGAATTTGGGTGATGTTCTTTTCGCCGTAAGGGTAATGCAGCCGGTCGGCCACGTAGATGAAGCGTTCAGAGGGAAGTCTCCGCCGGGCCAGTGCGTAGTAGGGCAACCCCCCGACGCCGGAGTCGATAAAGATGATCGGGTGCGAATTCATGGATCACATGCCAAACAGTTTGTTGAAATTCGCCTTGGCATTGCCGCCCGGCTTGGACCCGCCGCGTCCCGACGAGGACGATTCACGAAAGCGAAACCAGTCACAGAAGTTGCCCTTGTCCTTGTCGCGCACCGCTTCGCTGATGGTCTCGCGGCAGTCCCAGTGCGCGCCTTTCTGGTAAAAATGGCAGTTGAGACAGGTCCTGAGATCGGCGCCGCAGTCGGGACAAGCCGTGGTGCGGAAGACCTCCATGGTACTGGACAGAACCCCGCCGCAGCGCGCGCACGTTTTCATGCGCGTATCATACACTTTCCGGCCCGGGAATGCAATGCGCATCCGGTGCTCACGGCCGGGAAAGACGGCCGCCCACCTGATTCCGCCGCGCCGTCCGGCGCCTCACAATAGGCAATGTGCCCCTTGAGCGAGGGCGCTTCTTCAAGTACACTTGATACCATGATTACTCTCCCGCCCTGCTCATTCAAGGGCTGTTCCGACAAGGCCCTCACCGGTGCGGACCGCTGCGCCGCGCACGTGCCGGATCTGGCCGCGTATATCGAGACATTGAAGCGGACGCTGGCGCCACTCTCCCAGCTGGAAAACGTCAACCTCGCCGGCCTGGGGCTGACCGGCTGCGATCTGTCGGGCAAGGAGTTCCGGTCCTGCGACTTCAGCCGTACCACCTTCACCGACTGCGACTTCTCCGACATGCGGCTGCACCTGGTGTTCTGGGATTCCGCCCGGATCATGCGCTGCCGGTTTGCCGGGTCCAAAATCAAATGGTCGGTTTTGGCCGAATCGGAGATCACGGACTGCGACTTCACCAATTCCGACGTCTTCCGCTGCAACCTGAACGGGGCCAAACTCACCAACGTCGTCTTTCACAATTCCACCCTCTATTCCACGCGTTTCATCGGGGCCACCCTGTCGAAAGTGGAGTTCGAAAACTGCAACCTCCTCCGCGCGCACTTCGAATTCGCCGATACGCACGGCGCCCATTTCAGCAACACCAATACCGAGGAAGCTTTTTTTAGCGAAAGGAGAACCGGATCGTGAAATTCTTTCCGCGCTACGTGGTTCACGGGTTTTCCAACACGTATCTCCTGGCCGACGATACGGGGTCGGACGCGGCCCTGATCGACCCGGGATTTTTCGACGGCGAACTCCTGAAACTGATCGAGTCCAATAAATTGCTGGTGAAGAAGATCTTCGTCACGCACGATCATGAATCACATATCAAGGGCATTACCACGCTCATGAAGATCTACGACGCCGAAATCTTCGCCTTTCGGGACACCCTGCTCGGCTTCAAGACCCGGGTGGTCAGGGACGGTAATACCGTCACCTGCGGCTCGCTTACGATCAGGGTCATCGAGGTGCCCGGGCACTCCCGCGACTCGCTCGTCTTCCAGACGGAGAACATGCTCTTCACCGGCGACGCCCTCACCGCGGGTCTGACCGGTACCACGGCCCACGACCAGGCGCACAACCTGCTTCTGACCTCCATCAGAAAGAAGGTCACCTCCCTGGACGGCGGCATGCTCATCTTTCCCGGTCACGGCCCCCCGTCGCGCGTGTACATCGAACAGAAGCACAATGTCATTTTGAATGAGTTGTGCCCCCGGGTCCGCTCTTCTTCAGCCTATTTTTAAAGTCACGGGGCGGCGGCGCCGTAAACACTTTGACCCGTCCGTCCGCGGGCAGACGTATTTTCAGCTTATAGGCGTGCAGCATGAGCGGACCGGCCGCGGTCCGGCCCCGCGCGTACATGGTATCCCCTAAAATCGGGCACCCCGCGTGCTTCATGTGCACGCGCAGCTGATGGGTGCGCCCGGTGCGCGGCTTCAGGGAGACCAGGCTGCAGTCACCGTACTCCCGCAGCACGCGGTACTCGGTCAACGCCGGCTTGCCGCGCGGCGAACGCGGGAACTCCTGTGGCGCATGACCGTATTCGTCCCGCCGGATGAGCGCCGCCCGCCCGTCCTGGCCGGCCAGGGCGATGAAGCGCTGGCGGTGGGCGCGATCGCGTGCGATATACGTTTCAATGCTTCCCGAACGTTCCCCCGGCTTGCCCGCCACCAGCGCCAGGTAGAGCTTGCGCGCCCGGCGCTGACGGAACTGCCGGGCCAGGTACTCCAGGGCCCGCGGGTGTTTGGCGGCGATGATGACCCCGGACGTCTCCTTGTCCAGACGGTGCACGATGCCCGGACGAAGCGGCTGGCCGGCGAAGGCCCGCTTGAGTCCCGCGCAATGAGCCAACAGGCCGTTGGCCAGGGTATGGCCGTGGTGGCCCGCCCCCGGATGCACCACCAGCCCCCGGGGTTTGTTGACCACCACCACGTCGTCGTCCTCGTAGATGATGTCCAGGGGCATGGCCTCCGCCTCCAGATCGGGCGGCGGGGGATCGCCGTACTCGATATCGATCCGGTCGCCGTTCTGAACCTTTTTGGCGGGCTTGGCCGGCCGGCCGTTGAGGCGCAGGCTCACCAGGCGCTGTTTGAGCTGACTGCGCGGAAAGAGACGCAGGTGTTCGGTGACGAATATGTCCAGCCGGGGACCGGGTCCCGTCAAGCCGTTCACGGTATGCTCGACATGATGCGCTTCCATTAATGGTGTTCCCGGACGTGATTCACGGCGCGGCGGGAGTCGCCGGCGGCGATTCCGTAGCCGGCGGGGCTTCCGGTGTGTCCGGTTTCTCCCGCTCCGGAGACGCGACCGCCGCCTCGGGGCTGACGGGCCGGGGCTTGGATTTTTCAATGATAAAATCAATCAGGGCCACCACCAGGGAGATGGCCACGGCGCTGCCGATGATAAGCAGATTCTCCTCCAGCGTGTATTCCTTGGGGTTGCCCGACCGGAAGGGAAACGGCGTGTAGTCCGCATCGTAGTTGTGGGCGATATACCGTCCCACCTCCACCCCCTCGAAGGCGATGAGGAAGGTGAACGGCAGGGAGCCGAAGAAAATGATCTCGGCGCGGCGCAGGTCCAGCGCCCAGGCGGGGAACTCGTCCTCGGTGTAGGGATCGGGCACGGGCGCGGTCGGGGTGGCGGGCTGGTTGGGGGCCGCCGGGGTGGTCTGCGTGGCCGGAACGGTCGAGGTCTGGGCGGACGCCCAGCCGGGCAGGCCCAGGCACAACAGGCAGGCCAAAACAAAGGTTCTTCCCGTCATTACCGTCTATCCCTTTCACCGAAGAGAGCCGTGCCTATCCGCACCAGGGTCGAGCCTGCGGCGATCGCCCAGGCAAAATCCTGGGACATGCCCATGGAAAGCACCGTGAAGGCCGGATCCGCGGTCCGGGAACGGATATCGTCGAAGAGCCGTTT
>CAYMLT010000308.1:0-4320 GCA_964391265.1 uncultured archaeon | reverse complement strand
TCCATCATTCGGGAAATTTTAAAATCATAGTACATTCATAGATTCATCCAGTAAAGCCTACACCTAGAATGAAGTAGGCATTCTCTTTCGTAATTACCCGTTGCTGTTCATAGTTTAAATCAATCATGTTGAGTGATGCTTGTAGATGCCCGTAGTCAGTGTGGTGGCCTGAACCAAATACCAGTTTCCTAATACCCCCATCCTGAACCAATGCATCCAGATACACTCTGAGAGGCGATTCGACCAATCTAACTAATGTGAACGACGTTTCAAGCCAGATGTTCTGTCTCGCCAATAATGGAATCACATTGGGAAAACTGAAGAGCCCTCCCATGCTAAGAACAACAAAGCGCCCTTGTGGATGCATCAAAGAAGAACGGTCAACAAAGCTCAGATTCTCGCCTCTTAATTCTCTGCTTTGGAAATAAACTGCAATATCCTCCTCGACTGCAGCTCTAACTAGCGTATCTGCAGCTGGATCTCCCGGATAGTAGAGGTTTTCATCCATTACCAGTGAAACACACCCTTGGTCCTTATACCGTATGAGAGCATTCCTTGCATCATCAATTGGTCTTGGAAATATTGTGCATGCAGAGAATAATCTATCCGGGTAAATTGCACAGGCTTTCATATAGAGGTCTGTGCCATCATAGGCGTTACTAGGGACAAGAACAGATTTCTCAATACCAAATGTATTCATTCTATCAATCAGAATATCCACCTGTTCGCCCAGACTTTTGTTATCAACATCGCAGATGGCCATTTGGTTCAAACCAAGTTGCGTGTGAATATCCGTGGTCATTGAAACACCTATTTCCACAATATCACGATTGTCTTTTCTTTGTTTGCAGTGTGTGTAGCAACCTAATCTCTAATAAGATGAGCATTTTAGGTGGGATTGATAGCATTGCCAGAAAATGAAATAAGAACTCTGTTTCGCCGCTTAGAGGTTTTTGCGTCAGATCTGAATCTGGATAGGTATATGCTCTTGGAATACCTTGGTCCTCTAATTGATGGATGTAGAGCCGCGCTCAATGTCAGTTTGGCAAAGGCTCAGGCATTGCACACTTTGACAGAAGATGATATTGATTCGTTCTTGGAAACGATTTCTCCTTCTTTTCTAAGTCTGACAATATGTTTTCAGATAACTGATACAGATGAAGCCTATTCACTGGTATTTGACACTGGTCGTGTTTCTTCATATGATGAATGTGTTGAACCTGAAGTAGTTATTGTGGGGTCTGAAAAGCTGCTTATGGCCCTCTTTGATGCTGATGCAAATGTTTCGCCCATTGACGAACTTGGGGTGTCTTATCAAGTAGCAGGCGATGAACCGAGGGATATTCTTGAGGCACTTGGTATGTTATGCTATACACCTCTTCTACGAGTGGCACGATCCGGTATCGATCCTTCTTCATTGTTATCTGAAAACGCGGATTCTATCCTTCTGGCTACAGCATCCGATCTTGTAAATAAGATAGTGCAGAGATGGTTAGATGTACAGGCTGCAGATGCAAATAACGAAATTGAATAATTAGCCTAGTGCAACAGGAATGAGCAAGAAACTCGACAATTATTTGCTGCAGTGAATATTGATAGTATTTGGGTTTTTGATATGATGCGTGTAAATCAGTAGTAGAATTGTGATTTATTGCATAAGAACGCATTCTCTAAGTTAGTGGCCATTCTTGTGTAGATGTTCATAATGGTGGTAATATTGCCGCTGCTGGTTATGGTGGCTGGTGTCATACTCTTTGCAATCATGTTATCCGTGCTGGCACCGCGGCTATCAAGAGGATGTTCCTATGCTGATCCTAAATTGGGTGGCACGGTTTTCCAAGATAAATCTGTAGGAACTCGTCCGTCAGATGGCCAAGCTGTTGGTTCGGGGATGGGTGCAAGCAAGAATACTAGGTCCAAGAACACTCGCAAATAGTCCAATCATCGTGGGCGCAACTGGAGCCCACCTTTTCTCTCTCCGACTTGCATACCTTTTTCCCTATTCTTGAGAACGAATATTCTCTGCTAACTATAATCCATGATATGGAAAAATCAGTTCCTTCACTCTTCGAATCACTCTATCTAGATCAGATGAAACTTGCTCCCGTGGGAGATATTGTTGAACAACATCTGCTTCATCTCTCATTCCTTCTGGGAAGCTCGTGTATCCCATTGACCTACAAGCTTCTTTGAAATCCTCTGGCAAATCCTGTGGTACCTTTTTGTCCAGCATTAATGCTAGGAACAAGGTCCACAGACGAGCTACATTAACTGGATGATAGCCGCCTCCTCCAACTGCAAGCCAGCCAATCTTACAAATTTGGGATGACATCTTCTTGAGTCTATTAACCATAACCTCGTAGCCGTGTGTTGAATATGCGAGCTGGGCTAGTGGATCCAAGAAATGTCCATCAACACCAAGCTGGGTTACTAGGAGGTCTGGTTGATATGCTTTGAAAAGGGGTTCTACAATCTCATCGAGAACCCGAATAAGTTCAGCAGATGATGCTCCTGGGAGTACTGGAATATTCACCGAATACCCCTCTCCCTCGCCAGCTCCTAATTCATGAATGGCTCCGGTCCCTGGAAATAGGGTTTTCCCTGATTGATGCATCGATACAGTAAGTACATCTCTTGACCTATAGAAGGCATTCTGTACTCCATCTCCGTGATGTGCATCCAGAATATCCAGGTATAGAACCTTACATGGTTTCTCTTTTTGCAAATGAATTATTGAAATGACTACGTCATTGAATATGCAAAATCCAGATGCCTCCGACCTTTGAGCGTGGTGCAACCCTCCAGAGATGGCAAAAGCATTTGAATCTCCATCCATGATATGTTTCATGGCATCCAATGTTCCCCCTACATATCGGGCTGCAGCATCATAGATTCTTGGAAATGTTGGATTATCTGGAGTACCTAAGCCATGACGAAAATCAGACTCTCCAGTTTCGCCATTGCGAATGACTGCATCAATGTACTCTGATGTATGAAATATCTCCAATTCCTTTCTAGATGGAAGATTCACATCTATCAGATTCACTTTGTCTAGAAGCCCTAGCTGTTCTGAGAGCAGATATGTTAGCTTCAACCTATCGGGTTTCAAAGGATGGTCTTTCTTGAAATCATATTGTAGCAGAGCATCACTATAGGGGTAGACCAATTTGCCTCTCATAACAAAAACCGTGAACCACATAGATGCTTATGTATTTCTTGGCCAGAATCCTAGTACCATTCGATTGTACCCGGAGGTTTAGTTGTGAGATCGTAAGCAACACGATTGATACCCTTGACCTCGTTTGCAATTCTCGCTGCGGCATCTAGTAGAATATCCCACGACGGGCGACTTACTGATGCTGTCATCGCATCAATGCTCTCCACAATCCGTATGATTATAGCTTGATCATATGTTCGTTCATCACCCATAACTCCAACTGATTTCACCGGAAGAAGAACACAGAATGATTGCCAGATGTCCGGGTAAATTGAATCCTTCTTCAGTTCGCTTTGCAAAATCTCGTCAGCATTTCTAAGAATTTCCAGCTGGTTTCTGTCAACTGGACCTCCAATTCGTATTGCCAATGATGGACCCGGGAACGGCTGTCTATTGATCATCCTTTCTGGAATGTTCATTTTCAGTCCAACTTTTCGAACTTCATCTTTATACAAATCGTTTAATGGTTCGACTAATTTGAAACGCATCCATTCCGGTAGTCGTACATTATGGTGGCTCTTGATGACCGCAGTATCTTTCCCTGTAGCTGCACTCTCTACCCTATCGGGATAAATGGTGCCCTGTCCTAGAAAATCGAATATGCCATACTCGGATTCCAAGTCTTTTGCTTTTCTTTCGAATATTCTGATGAAGGTGTCTGCAATTATCTTTCTCTTATCTTCTGGGTCTGCCACATTCTTCAATCTATCAATAAACTCGTCACCTGCGTCAACAGCAAGGAAGTTTTCAAAACCCATTTCTTGAAATGCATTGGAAACTTCATCTGCTTCACCTTTCCTGAGAAGACCATTGTCAACAAAGATGCAGTACAATCTATCCCCAATTGCTTCTTTTATTAAAAATGCTGCAACTGTGGAATCGACTCCGCCACTGGTTCCCATTAGTACGCGACCATCGCCCACACGTTTACGGATTTTCTGAATGATATCCCCTATAAGATTCTCAGGAGACCATCTATCTGTGAAACTGCAGATATTCCTCAGGAATGCATCTAGAACGGTTGTTCCATTTGGAGTATGGAAAACCTCTGGATGAAACTGAACTCCATATCGCTTGTTCTTTCTATCTTCAAACGCAGCTAT
>CAYMLT010000307.1:0-4336 GCA_964391265.1 uncultured archaeon | reverse complement strand
GAGTAATCAGGCGTGGCTTGTACTAGTTTCACATTAACTGCGCGTGTCCTAATAAGTTTCAGCTGATATCAGATTTTCCCCATTTGACCTCACTGCTTACTGCGTATGGTTCAATCTTACCACATTCATGCTGTGGGATGCTTACTGAGGTGAAACTTTGAGATACTACAATATCCTCCATTCCTATGACAAAGGATGAAACCCACTCAGGCATAGGAGGGAGTGAATCATTGTCAATCATGTCCCACCAAGCTTCATCCGTAAGTCGTTGACTCATTGGTTGAATAAACTCATGGTATGAGTACATGGCACCTCTGGCTATGAAGGGTATCCCATTCTCATCAGGTACTGCTACTAGAATCAGCATCGGTTTTCCGGTTGCCTCTTGTAAAACTTCACTGTAAATGGTATCTGTATGCACATCAACAACCAATTCTGCTCTACCTCCAGCTTTTCCAAAGCCTTCGAGGGAACTCAGGATGGACCCGATATACTTCATTTTTTCACATTCTGTTTCATTGAGAGGTATTCCCTGAAGCTCCTTCTCTGATATTACCTGCATAGAACGTAGAGTGTTGTGAAGCATTATCAGCTTGTCATGAGCCTCATCATCCAGAACATATCTTGACCCGAGTCCATCTATCATCATCTTACATAGTGATGCTAGACGGGCGTAAAGTGCAGGTACGGGTTCTACATAACCTGGTGGAGGTATCGGAGGTGATCCCAAATAATCGTAGGTGTATGATTGCTTTGCGTAGAGGACTGTATCATGCTTGAGTTCTGTCCAGGTTCCGAGAGATGTTAGAAGTTGTTTGTCCGTCCATGCTGGGTCCAACATAAACGACGGTTGACCTTCCTCCATTCCTTGAAGCAGCGGGATAAATGAATACAGCCAGAGCCAATAGAGATTCTGTGTCCACGTCGTAGTAGTGAGATTTCCGTATCTATCTTGCAACATTATCGACTGATTGATGTAGTTCGATACTCCTTTGTCATCTTCAAGAAGCTCCCATGCTCGTGCTGATCCAAAGGAGGACATCACGTCAAGTCCCTTTGGCATTGTCCTATCTAGTCCAACATTCTTGTAAACAAGTTGTCCTAGGATGTAGCTATCAGGCACAAACCTTTGACCCATAAACCGGAGTCCCTTAGTATTGATACGGGCATCACCAGTATCCATTAGATAACTCGACAGTATCTCAGGGGTTCTACAAGTAGAAGTCTTAGTTCTAACTACATGAAGAGAAGTTTCATTTTCCAATATGCCCATGGCAGGGTTTCTTCCATAGATGCTCTCAATCATTTTCATGTATTCGTATGGTGTCAGATCATCACTAACTCCCACAAAGAAGCTAGACGTGTCATATATGTTGGCCCAAGTCTGGTTAGCAATTCCGCGCTCTGGAAAAACAGAGCTACTATCCATCAAGGCTAAAGTGAGAAGAATCGCTTGAGCTGTTTCATTTCTACCGCGTTCCTCATTTTCCTCCGGCAATATCCAATCATCGCAAGGATATAATCTGAAACCGATGCGTCCAAACCACATCATGACTTTGAAATATTTCTTTAGATTATCTGATCTTGTGTAGTGACCTCTTGGAGTGTATTGAGAGAAATCTTCCTTTTGTCCCATGAACCAGGAGCTGTTGAATCCTTCTGCATTGGCCATGAGATCTAGAACCTCATCAACCAATATGGACACAGAACCAGGTGCTGACCACTCCTCATCAAGAATCTTCATTGCAACGGAGAAAAATGCAAGATTCCTGAGCGCCGCCTGTTGCCATCGAGATGTAGACAATAATTCGGATTGGGCTTCTGTAACTTCTATCATGTGATTTGTCACGTCAATGATGTTGGAAGTGAAGTTATTCTCCTCGCATCGCTGAAGGATTGTATCGTATATCACATGGTACGCATGAAGTAGAGAATCAGCTGTAACAAATGATGGATATGCATCGAGTGAGTTGCTTCCGTATACCTCGGAAAACTGGCTTATTGTATCAGGGATTGCGGCGAAATAATGATCCTGAATCTGTTCTTGGACTTCTGGAGTCCAGTAGGGGTCGCCAACATATTTGTCGAGGTTCATGACGTTAGAGAGGTTTTCCTCCAATTCATATTGAGGTGCAGAGAAGTTTATTTGATTCTCGTAGTCATAATATTCTGCAAAAGGTCTTGGAAAAAGTGACCCACTCTCAACATGTGTTAGGGGAGAAATAGATGGTGTTTCATTTGTTGAATTCCCTGAGAATGAAAGACCCACAAGGACTCCAGCAAATCCCCCCACACCTATAATAGATATGATGACTACTGTTATTATCTTGTTTTTTTCAAAGATGCTTCTATCTACCACTTTGACTTTCTCCCCGAGTGACTAGAACATATGCACACAATATGCAACGGTTGAATATGTATTGTATTGTGTACGCATTAACACAGTAGAGATGCTAGTATTCTTTCTCTAAATTCACTTGATTCAAAAAATTCTTCTGTCCACTTGAATAGCGTTTGATGTTTTCAACTACTTCATTCCATCGTTCTAGGTCATCCATTGGAGAAGCTCCTCGATGAGGTGAGAGAACGACATTGTCCAATTCATGGAAAGGCCTAGTGTATGGGTACTTACGGCCCTGTTCATCTTCATCGGGCTTGTATTCGTACCAAACATCAATGGCGGCTCCTGCAATGGATCTTGATTGAAGTGCTTTGTAGAGAGCATCCTGATCAAATGTGGCACCTCGCCCTATATTCACAAGAAAACCATCTGGACCCAAGAGTTTGAGTTCTTCCTCTCCAATCAACCCCTCTGTTACAGAAGTATGTGGAATCGCGTTTAGAAGGACATCAATTTCTCCTAGAAATGAATGCAACTCTTCTGGTGTATATTTCTTGGCATGCCTTGGAATGTCCTCTTCGTTTTTCCAAGAACGTTTCAAGATATGAAATTCGACATCAAATCCTGATAGGAATTTGTGGACCTTGCGATTGATAGCTCCATATCCTAAGAAACCTATCTTGCGATCTCTGAGGGGTGTTGATTTGGCATCTTTGTCTCCCTTCCGCCATTTCCCCTCTACCATCCAGTTATGATGTGGAATGACTTTGTTCATTAGAGATAGCAATAAGGCAACAACATGTTGAGCAGTAAAGTATGAATTGCCATGACCATTAACTAGAGCGACCTCTCTCTTCTTGGTTAATTCTCGAAATGCATCAATATGATGTTGTATACCTGCACCTGGATTGATGAAGAGGTCAAGAGACACAGCTTTGTTGAGCAATTCTTCAGAAGGCTTCCATCCGACAATGATATTCGCAGATTCTACATACTTCATGTACTCTTCTTCTTCTGCTGGTGATGGAAAAATGAGGTTGAGGTCAGGCACTTCAGCTAATCCTTCTTCAAGATACTCCCTTAGCTCTTCTCGAACATCCCATATGAATAATACATTGGTCCGCATTCGGATCGCCTAGATTTCCTCAGTTGACTAGAGAAACATTTCTTCGACTCGCGTCTTAAAGGGTGTGAAAGCGCTCACCAAGGAACCTTGAGTTGCTAATTCCTCTCTATAGTTGGCTTCAAACTCTAGCATTGCATTGCGAAGGGCCTGTCGGAAGCGGGCAGTTTCTTTTGATACAACCAGAAGACATGTTGAATACATTCCTACCTCAAGTAGAACCTTTACGTCCCCATGATCAATACGGGCTAATTCTTTTTCGCTCGCTAGCATCTCTTTCATTAATGAAATTACACCCGAGATGGCGGAGCCCATCAATTCGGAATCTATACTTCCCTGATAGTCTACGAATCTGTGAGTAAATACCAATGTTCCATTCTTATCAAGAATGAGAAAATCAAGAGGTCTTGCTTCGCTGATAAACAGTAATCGTGGATTAAGCTCTACAGTATATGCTACAAGTAGCAATCCTAGAGTATATGGAATTGGCCAAAGATTTGCAATAAATGCAAGCTCCGAAGAAATCCCTCCAACTATGATGCCAAGTGGTAAGGCAAGGATCCATAGAATGAATCCAAGAAAATACATGTTCACTCTACGACGTTCATGTGGCTCTGTAGTAACTCCTCGGACCACTCTTGCATACTTGATGATTTCAATGATGAGCATTGTAGCGGCTACTGCTTCAACAATGAGGGGAATCTGTTCAGACCACGATGATTTGACGATCTCTCCTAAGAGTGCACCTCCTGCAATGAATGTGAGGAACAGAGAACTCCTTGGGGGTGAATCCATTTGAGAATATATAATTGCGAAATACCAGAATAGAAATCCACCAACAACTAAGAACGCCAAGAGTAAATTCGACATCC
>CAYMLT010000306.1:0-4383 GCA_964391265.1 uncultured archaeon | reverse complement strand
TTGATTAGTGGATGGGGGCTTCTTCCTTTTGCCAATTTATTCATGGGACATAGAATTGCCTTTCTACTAAAGCTCGATGCTTTAGCAGTGATAATACCAATCTCTTTTCTAAGCCCGTTTCTCTTCCTGTTCATTCATCTTAGGGTATCGATGCGGACTCGTGACACAGCACTTAAGTCAGGTAGATTGAACCAAATAACGAAAATCCTGAGTGTGTTCCAACTTGATGTTGGAGTCACACTGGTAATCCTTTTGGTGCTTATTACAATCACTCAGATGAAACTTGCTTCATATCAACTTCCATTTCTTGTAGACCTGCTTATACTGTTGCCACTTCTTCTAACTTTATCTCTCATCAATTTGTTCAGAAAAGCTGCATTAAGAGGAAGTAGAATTATGGCTCGATTGCTTGAGCCCATAGTTGGCAAGACCTCTTCTCGCTTGGGTATTCGTAATCTTGGAACTCATGGAGGCCATGTGGTCCCCGCGATTGTGCTAATTGCACTTGCAACCACTATGCTATGGACTTCTGCTGTTATTGATACCAATTCTACATCCTCATTTCTTAGTCAGACGCGTTTCGCGATTGGTAGTGATATTACATTCAAACTTGATTCTCAAGAGCACAACAATTGGGACCTATTTAGGAAGAATGTTTCAAGAGCATTCTCTGGGTCGCAGACTACATATTTGACACAGCAAATCATGTTCCTATCAGATGGTCTTGAAGGTGCGGCAAGTTTTCATGCAATAGATCCTGAAGAATACTCTCGGGTTGGATATGACCACAATGGGATCCCTCTTGACCGCTCTCCACTATCTTCTTTACTCACTCAATTAAGTGTCAACATAACGGGTGCAATCGTGACTAGGGATGTTGCTGATGAGTTTCAATTAGAAGTAGGGGGCCCACTTAGAGGATTCCTAAGCAATGGGACTGACTATGAGGTGCTCCTGTTTTCAGTGTTAGGGATTGTTGACTATTTACCTGAGGTATTGGTTCAAACAAATGGCTACATTTCTCCTAACTCCCAATCATTCCCCTCCAAGGTTGGTGTTCGCAAAGTCTGGGTCAACAGGGATTATGCTCTCCATCTCATGTCTGAACAAGAAGCCACCGCTAATTACCTCTGCGTTCGAACAGACGATTCTCCTTCAGTGACAGATATTGTCAATACGCTCCGAACAGAAGGTGGACAACTGGTAATTGATCGAAATGGTGTTGGAATTTCTTATGAAATTGCAGACGCTTTCCTTTCGACTGAATCCTATCTTCAGAGTAGATCATTCAGACTTCTATTGAATATACAAATAGGCGCATCTCTTATCTTTCTCCTATTTCCGCTTCTCGATTCGATGGCGAATAAGGAACGAAGATTGGTTTTTCTCTTACATTCTATTGGCTATGACTCTGGAAATAGTCGTAAGATTGCAAGCTCCAAGACCCTCGCCATTTTCCTCTCAACATTCGCAATCGTATTGCTTCTCCTTCCCTTACTTTTGCTCTCTGCTGTGTCCATTTATCTTGAGAAAAGCAGTATCAATCTTACCGCTTTTCCATCGCCCATTATTCTTAGTGACCTCTTTTCTCCATTGCTTGTCATTATCCCTATACTATTGACTCTATTCTTGCTCGTAATTCCAATATTATCGAGATATGAAAATCAATGGAGTACTGACCGACCTGATATCCCGTTGGGATACATAAGCAACGTGGAGGTACTGGCGTAGATGTTTCTTATGGGACGACTTCGATCTTCGATGCCACAAGCGTTGGCAACGCTTCTTGTCTTCTCGCTTGCTTCGGGTGTTTTAGGGGGTATTCTGTTCTATTTTGATTCAACTCGTCCAGCCGTTCTGTCCGAAATGCTGGATGATGTTGATGTGCATCTCAAGGTAGAATTCACATCGAAGTTCTATAGTGACAATACAACATCTCAAGCTGAGATCGCAAGTGAAATCGACACTGTTCATGGAGTTGGTAACACCGAAGTAGTTACCCAATTGGATACCGCACACAATACATGGTTCTTAGACACAGAGTATCAATACTCGTTTCTTGGTATTGAAGACAGCTTTATCGATTCTCAATCAGACATGCTTGGAATATCTCCAAATTCGAAACCTCTAGGTGGAAACCATTGCTATATAGAATTCAATACATTTACCCAAATGGGTCTAAGTATCAACGATTCAATAGTGGCTCAAATGATAGTCATTAATGGTTGGAGATATCTCCTTTTCAATAGAAGCTTCGTTGTCGCTGGTTGGTTCAAAGCTGATTGGAATTGGGGTGGCTCTTCCTCAGATCCTGATGCTCCCTCTCTTATCAAGATACTAGTTTCTAGACAATACCTTACAGAAACATTTGGTTTCCTAGGATACCAAGGCAAAGGAACCAATTTGGCTGAATCAATCTGGGTGACTCTCGATGACGATGCTCTCAATCAAGATAATCCTACGACTGCACGTACTATCCTTGAGGGAATACGCACTGGCATAGAGCAGCGAACTGTTCCTCTCGCGGTAGTTGCAGACTTTCCTGCACTGGGTGCAGTACTGGATTATGCATCTTGGGCGTCCAGTATAACAACCATAGCTATCGCTTTCTCCATTCCTACAATTGCAATGGGCGTTATGCTGGTTGCCTACAACGATAATCTCCTTGATGATGAACGCCGACGCGATATCGGAAACATTAGAGTGCGTGGCGCAACAGGTTGGCAATCTTTCAACTGGATTCTAAGTAGATCACTGGTGACAGGTTTCTTGGGAAGTTTAGCCGCAATCATTACTGGTATCGCAGCAGCGATTCTTTCAGGGGGCATTAAAGAGCTAATGGTGTTTAACTTGGACCAGCTCTCCGATTTTACTATTCTAGTCACGCCATCGGCAGCAGTATTTGTATTTCTATTTTCATTCTTCGTAGGATTGCTCACTTCTCTTCCAGCAGCTATTCGATCTTTGCTTCTGTCTCCAACAGAGGCGAAGAAGTCCGTTGCTCGAAATCATCAGATATCTGAAGAATCTCTTGGCAGTTCAACAATAGAAATAGTAGCGATGGGGGTCTCGGGAGTGCTAAGTGCATTAATGCTTCCTTCTCTTGCATTAGGTAATTTCGGTGGAATCAGCAGTATTCTCATAATCCTTACAACAGTGCTAATGTTTGGCGTATTCTCTCTATCGACTGTCAGATTTCTTTCACGCCCAACAGGTCTAATTAAAACGAAAGTCTTAGAACAAGTGAAGGGCGGGGCGTTCATGCCGAGCTTCAAGGTGATGGCTCGCATTAGTGGCTCATATACCAAGAGCGAAGCACTGGGTGCGATGTTCATTTCAATGGTTTTTGTATCTGCCTTCTTCAGTGCAATCTCGGCAACTACTGGCTCTAATCACATGAAGGAGATAATTTCGTTCAACTGCGGTGCTGATATTGTCATTGACTTGGATTCCTCGATCACTAACCAAACCTTGGATGTCATCGACCGAATCCAGAGCATAAATGGAGTTGGCAATGCAGCAGCGATGATGCAGTATCGTTCTTCGGTTAGATATCAAATAAAGGGTCCATATTCAAGTTCCAATCTCACCCGCAGATTTACGATATTTGGCATACAACCTGAGGATTGGGGGGATGCTGCTTTCTTACTTCCTTACTTCACAAAAGATAATACTGTTGCCTCAAACCTTATGCGAATGGAAGCGAACAGTTCTCTTGTATTATCATCCCTAAGACCCATAAATGGATTTGATGTTCAGGATGACGGTAGCTATACAACAATCTATGGGGATTCGCTTTTCTTACAGCTGCCTGATGCTGAAGATGGCTTCGCTGTACCTGTTGATATTGTTGACATACTTTCTAGTACTGAAGAAAGTAATAGTGAAACCTTTCTGCCCGGACACCCTGATATAACGAATTTCCTTGTTGTCAACATGGACCTGTTACAGACTCACCTTGATTTTGTCAGAGTAGACCAAGTGTATATCCGTATATCGCCAAATGGTGATGCCAATCGAATAGTTAGCGATATTGAGAACGAGCTTGGTGATGCCGTTCTAAAAATTGAATCTGCTCTAATTCAAATAGACGGTATTCTTTCCACTCGTTCTTCTCAATCAGTTTTTGGCATTTACTCCCTGAACGTGATATTCTCACTTCTTTATCTTGCAGTGGGTATGACTATTGTAACGTATGAGAAGAACCGCAAACTCAGTAAGCACTATTCTGTCCTTCGGGCTTTAGGAACAGAACGCAAGAATATTGGTGTTGCGATTATCTCTGACGCTTTTCTAGGGATCACAATTGCATGTGTGATAGGTGCATTGGTCGCCCTCGTTATGTCTCTTCTGGTCGTTCAAACCCCTATGATTTACTTTGGT
>CAYMLT010000305.1:0-4389 GCA_964391265.1 uncultured archaeon | reverse complement strand
TGGGATGAATCAAAAGATCCACATATAGCTCATGTTCAGGAAGCCAAGTGTCACGGTTGTGGAACCTGCGCAGCGGCATGTCCGAGTAGCGCAATCATCATGCTACATTCGACAGATGACCAAATCATGGCAATGGTAGAGGCATATCTATGTCCTGCTCCTGAAGCTAGTGGAGGTGGCGCAAAATGACAGTAGTACAAAATAGAACGGCCGTAGACCCTGACTGGGAACCGCGAATTTTAGCTTACTGCTGTAACTGGTGCAGCTACGCAGGAGCTGACCTAGCAGGTACATCCCGTATTCAATACCCTCCAAATGCGAGGATACTCAGAGTGAATTGCACAGGGCGCATCGATCCTGAGTTCGTTCTAGCAGCTCTTGATATGGGTGCCGATGGCGTGTTAGTTAGCGGATGCCATCCAGGAGATTGCCACTATACCAGCGGAAACCTGAAGGCTCGAGCCAGATGGGCATTGTTGGAAAAAGTGATTGAACAATCGGGTCTCAATCCGAAGCGTGTCCGTTTGCAGTGGGCAAGTGCCTCTGAAGCCCAGATCTTTGCAGATGGAGTTAGAGAACTTGTTGACCAAATCAAAGAGATTGGTCCTATAGAGAGGGATTGGATATGAAGAGATTCGCATTATTTTTTGAACAAAAACACAGCGAAGTACGTCAACAACGCAAAGCCATAAAAGAGGCTTTGGTTGGCGGGGCAAATACGGTGGCCAAGATTTCAGACTCCACTGAGCTCGCCGAGGATCTTGTTCTATGGAACATGATGGGCCTCCTCAAATGGGGAACAATTGAGGTTTCTGGTCATGAAAACCATGAAGTGGTTTACTCCTTAAAGGAGGCATAATTATGGGTGATCCTGTACCTGTCGCAATGGGCCAAGGTTCCAGTTGCTGGGGATGCTACCAAAGCCTAGTTGATAATCATCTTGGATTGGCAACCATTCTCCCTGCAATCGACATCAAGTATTGGCAAGCAGTAGCTGACTTCAAGCTCCACCATTTAGAGGGCTATGAAGACAAATCAATTGTCGTTGGATTCTATGAGGGAATGGCGAGAACTGAAGAGGATGTTCATCTTTTGAAACTTCTTCGGCAGAAATGCCAGATTCTGGTATCATTAGGCTCATGTTCCTGTTTTGGAAGCGTAGCCGGTTTGGCCAATCTTTCCGATATAGAAGAATGCCTGACAACCAAATTCAGAGAAAATAAAACCGTGACTGGCGGCAAGGTTCCCTCAGTGAACGTTCCAAAAATCGAGCCAGTGGTTCGTCCAAATTCTGATTATGTGGATTTCGACGTTTACCTGCCCGGTTGTCCGCCCACATCAAAGCTGATTGCAGCTGCTATCAATCATCTCCTCACTGGAGCACCGCTGGACCTTCCATCTCATACTGTCTGTCACTACTGTAATCGTGAGAAGAAGGAGACCCCCATTTCAGAGATTCTACGTCCATTCACTGGACATGCAGATCCAGATAGATGTCTTCTTGAGCAGGGCTATATTTGCATGGGCTCTTCTACTTGGGGCATCTGTGAGGGTCAGTGTGTGAACAAAGGGGTCACCTGTCGTGGCTGTTTTGGGCCACCGCCTCCGATTATGTCTGATCATGGTGCTGCTTCAATCTCAATGCTTGGAACATATGCACCTATTGAACCAGAGAAACTTCTTGAACAGGTGAATGACCCGCTTGGCACCTTCTATCGATTTGATTACGCAACAAGCCACCTTGGTCGAATGCGAATCAAGAGGGAAGATGCAAAGAGAGCAAAGGAGGAGTCCTAGATGAGTGAAGATAAAATTGTCAAAATCGATCCAGTAACTCGACTGGAGGGCCATGGAGCCCTTACTATCACGTTGAGCAAGGATAACAAGGTCAAGGATATCCAATACAATGTTGGAAGTACTCGATTCTTTGAGCAGTTCCTTACCGGTAGACCAATGGAAGAAGCTCCACGGATTGCACCTAGAATCTGTGGTATTTGTCCTATTCCACATCATCTAGCCTCAACCAAGGCTGTAGAAGCGGCTTGGGATGTGACGCCTCCTCCAGCAGCAATCAAGCTCAGACGTTTGCTCATTGAAGCAAAGCAACTCTCAAGCCATGCAATACACTTCTATGCGTTAGCAGCGCCTGACTTTGTATTCGGTCCATTTGCAGACCCATCTGTACGTAATGTAGCTGCAGTTCTAAAGCATCTACCCGATGTTGCTGTCCAAGCCATCAAGATCATGGAGTTTGGACAGGAACTCTGCAGAGAGATTGGTGCAAAAGCCATTCATCCAGTTACAGCAATCCCCGGAGGAATGTTGCATCATCTTACTGAAGAGGATCGGGACAAATGGCTGAAGCAAGTTCCTGAACTGCTTGAAAACATCAACAAGACTGTTGATCTCGCCAAGACTGTTGTCAATGCCTATATTGATGTCATCACTAAAATCGCCGTTACTCCAACATACTATGTCGGGCTAACCAATAATGGTGTTCTTGATATCTACGAAGGCAATGTCCGAGTTATGGACCCTGAGGGTAAGATTGTTGCTGACTTCGAACCAAAAGACTACGTGAAATACTACGGAGAGCATGTTGCCCCCCATTCCTACGCGACTCACATATACTACAAGCCTGCAGGCTATCCTGATGGTATCTGGCGAGCAAACACACTTGCCCGATGCAACGTTGCTGATAAGATGGCCACTCCCCTTGCTGATGCAGCTCTCAAAGAAATGCGTGAGCTGGTAGGACGCCCATCACACCACACGTTTGTTTACCACTATGCCCGAATCGTCGAAATGGTTCAGGCTGCTGAGTGGATCAAGACACTGCTTGAGGATCCCAT
Organism: uncultured archaeon; assembly: GCA_964391265.1. Lineage (GTDB taxonomy): Archaea > Asgardarchaeota > Thorarchaeia > Thorarchaeales > Thorarchaeaceae > MP5-2226. Next base: position 1,537 of record CAYMLT010000305.1, on the reverse strand, counting down.
GATAGTTAGCACTGATGTGAAACTGTCTGACGTTACACCGAAGGCTGGTGATGGTGTTGGAATTGTAGAGGCCCCGCGAGGAATCCTACTCCATAACTATGAGAGTGACGACAAGGGAATGCTTGTCAAGGCCAACCTGATTGTTGCTACAAACAACAACATCGCTGGCATTGAGAAATCCCTTATGACTGCTGCAAAACAGATTTTCGAGGACAAAGCCCTCGATACTCTGAAACTACCAGACCCACTTGTGAAAACATAGGAGCAGAATCAAGATGACTGAAGAAATACCTGAAGGCGTGCTAAATCTCATCGAGATGGTCGTGCGCTGTTATGACTGCTGACTATCATGTGCGGCTCACATGGTCGTCCTTCAAGAGGATGACGATGGCGAACTGCACGAGATCAGCAGGAAGGATTTAGTGCTTGGCGGTGGATGAACGCTCAACCGAAACTCGGGTTGGGCAGGACGGCCCCGCAAGGGTCCGCCCGCACTTTCCTTCATTCTTTCTTTTTTATCAATCCTTCAGAAAAGGGGAATATTTCAAGAATCAATATTAGACGTATTTATCTAGGTTATATCTCATTCAAAGAATAACGAAGGATGTGGAAAATTGGATAGTAGTGGTCAGATTGAAGAGATAATTTCTAAGATAAGAAATCATTTTGGAGAAGAACTTGATTTTATTGTTCTCTTTGGATCTGCTGCCACGGGACATTCACATCCGCTAAGCGACATCGATATTGGAGTTCGAGTATCTGATTCTCATATGAACCTCCAAGACACATTTGCCGATTTGCTTTCACGCTTCGACTATGTTGACACAAGATCTTCACCCAAGATTGATGTTACTCTTCTAAATCTTGGATCTCTCACACTCCTCTACAGAGTGGTTCGTGATGGGAAAATTCTGTTTGCTAAAAATGAGCAGGTTTGGCCTTGTTTTGTGGAGTATGTTCTCGGTAGGTATCCTGATTGGGAATACTATATTGAGAATTACTTGAAGCAATCATTGGGAGCATGAAATCGATGACTGTAGATCCACAAATTGTAAAATTGCGTCTTGATATGATTCTCTCTCATATTGAGGAATTACGAGAAGTGTCAGAAACTACTGAGGATTCATTCCTCTCGAATGGCATCCTCCGAAGAGCTACTGAAAGGAGTCTTCAGCTCATTGCCCAGGCAATAATTGACATCTGTACTCACATAGTTGCGCACAATCATTGGGGTGCACCCAAAACATACAGTGATACCGTAAGAGAGGTTTCAAATCGAGGCGTGGTCGAGAAGGACCTTTCTTCAAGATTGATCGATCTGGTGAAACTTAGAAATGTCATAGTCCATCTCTATCTGGAAATTGATCCGAAGATTGTATACAAAAGTGCAAAGCAAGCTATAACTGATGCCGGATTATTTGTTGACGCAATTAAAAAAATACTCGAATACTGATTCCACTCATGTTATCGAAACCCCCCTGCAATCTCCTGATGTGGTCGATTGACTACCCCCGCAAGGGTCCGCCCGCACTGTCCT
>CAYMLT010000304.1:0-4400 GCA_964391265.1 uncultured archaeon | reverse complement strand
CAGTGTCAGCTACCTCCTAGACCTTGTGGCGCACTGGATTCTGCCTTTCTTGACTTTACTAGTGGTGTATGTGGGAGCATGGGCTACTGGGATGAGGTCAATGGTGACTCATGAAATGGATGCTGGCTACGTTCGCTATGGTGAACAGCTTGGTTTCAAGAAAAGTAAACTAATGTCGTATACTCAAAGAAATGCCATCCTTCCACAATTGACTGGTCTAAACATGGTATTCAATGGTATCATAGGACAGACTCTGATAATCGAAATCGTCTTTGGATGGCCTGGTCTTGGCTTGTTACTCTATAATGCTGTCTTCAATTATGATTATCCGGTGATTTTTGGCTGTTTTATGGTTATAATCATCATTATTGTTCTGGGAAACTTTGTGATAGACATTCTCTACGGGTTCATAGATCCACGAATTAGAACTGGTCATGGGTGATACAAATGTGGGAACTATTCTTGAAAAGCCGAAAGGCCATATTCGGTTTCGCGGTCCTAATCATATTCATTCTGATGGGCACGGTGCTACCACTGTTTCTTGGAGATCCATATGGCATGAATCTAAGTCTAATGGGTCAACCTCCCAGCCTCGAACATCTTCTGGGTACTACGAGTTTCGGAGAGGATGTCTTTACTCAGCTATGCAATGCTATTGGCAACTCTCTCCTAGTCGGATTGGTAGCTGGTAGCTTGGGCACCGCAATAGCAATCTTCGTTGGAGCAGTGGGTCCATACAGAGGAGGATTACCAGACAAGATTTCCAATCTAGTAACAAACCTTGCCTTAGTGCTCCCTCTAATACCACTTTTCATTATTATCGCATCGGTGTTACGGGGGCTGAATTTGTTTTTGATAGGTGTGATAATAGCTGTGACATCTTGGCCGTGGGCAGCAAGGAGCATAAGATCGCAAATGCTAACTCTAAAGGAAAGAGAATTTGTGAATCTGGCCCGAATGTCCGGGGATGGAAGCGTACGGATAGTGGTAGTAGAGATTTTGCCGAATATGATGGCCTATATCATGATGGTCTTTGTAATATTGACTGGTACAGCAATTCTTGCGGAATCTGCTCTCAGCATGATAGGCGTTTCCACAACCAGCACAATCACTTTGGGGTATATGCTATATTGGGCCCAACATCAAACGATTGTTCCCTTCTGGTGGAATATATGGTGGTGGTTTATCCCTCCGGGTATTATTCTGACTATATTACTGACTGCATTTTTTATCATTCACGCAGGCTTGGATGAAGTATTCAATCCAAAATTACGGAGGATTTGATTTCTCTTGATGGAGCACATACTTGAAGTCGAAAACCTCAAGGGTTACTATAGAGGTGTCTTTGGTGTCGTTCATGCTATTGATGGTGTTTCGTTCAGTTTAGACCGCGGCAAGATAATGGGTATTGCAGGTGAATCGGGCGGTGGCAAATCCACGCTCGCCCAACTTGTTTCGGGGACACCTCCTCCACTGCTGCACCATGAGGGAGGAAGAATCTTGGTTGATGGGATTGACATATACAACATAGATCCTGAAGAACTCAGAACCGAAGTCAAATGCAAACGCATGTCATACGTACCTCAAGCCTCGATGGAGTCTCTAAATCCAGTCAAAAGGATAAGAGACTTCATCTTTGATGTCGTAGGACAGCGCACTGGCAAAAGAGTCGCTTCAAAGGACCGGAAGGAGGAAGTTCTTGAAATGGCCGCGAACCACATGAAGCCACTGGGACTGGACAGGTCAGTCCTGAATAGCTATCCACATGAGCTAAGCGGAGGAATGAAACAAAGGGTCGTAATTGCAATATCGACTCTGTGGAATCCTAAGCTCCTTATAGTAGATGAACCAACCTCTGCTCTCGATGTAACTTCACAAAAACGCATGATAAAGGCTCTTCTGAATTTGAAGCAAATTGGGAATATTGAAAGCATATTATTCATATCTCATGACTTGACAAGTCTGAAACAACTTTGTGACGAATGTATGGTCATGTATGCAGGGAAAGTCGCAGAAACTGGCGGCATGGATGAAATAGTTGATGATCCTCTACATCCATATTCACGTCTCCTTACAGCTGCAATCGCATCCTACGACTCGAGAGGAAAAAGGAAACACGAATTGAAAAGCATCCCAGGGGCTCCTCCAGATCTGAGATCACCTCCCTCCGGGTGCAGATTCCATCCGCGATGCCCAGATGTTATGGAGATTTGCAAGACTAAAGAGCCACCGATGGTCGAGGTCGGAAATGAAATGAGGAGAGTATCCTGCTGGTTATTTACATCGGAATGGTTACTTGCATCAGAATCGGGGCGACAAAATGGGAGACAGGCATAAGATGGCTAACAATGAAATTGTCCTCAAGTGCAAGGATCTAACCAAAACATACACCTCTGGCCTCGTGAGAACAAAAACTGTTCTAGCCGCAAAGAACGCAACTTTCGATATCAATAGAGGGGAAATTGTTTCTCTTGTAGGTGAGAGTGGTAGTGGAAAATCAACGATAGCTAAAATGATACTGAGATTGATTGAACCATCATCCGGAAGTATTACTCTAAACGGTAGAGAAATCGATTCCTACAACATTCGAGAATACTATAAACAAGTGCAAGCAGTATTTCAGGATCCATACTCGGCATTTAATCCGTTCTATAAAGTTGATCATGTCATAAACAGGGCGTTTGGTCTCCGTGAAGATAACCTCGACAGTAACGAAAGAAGAAAGATCATCAAATCCACATTCAAGTCCATCGGGATAAATTCTCTTGAAGTGCTAGGCAGGTACCCTCATGAGCTGAGCGGTGGACAGATGCAGAGGTTACTTATCGGAAGATCGCTTCTTATCGGTTCACAGCTATTGATAGCTGATGAACCTACTAGTATGATAGATGCGTCCACTCGAGCTGGCGTCTTGAACCTGATTCTTAGATTGAAAGAGGAAAAGGATTTGTCGGTACTATTCATAACTCACGACATTGGTCAAGCCCAGTACGCTTCTGAGAGAGTTCTTATTATGAAGGAAGGAGAAATTGTTGAGCAAGGCTCAGTCAATGACGTCTTCACTAACCCGGAGCATCCATACACACAGGAACTTCTTGCGGCAGTACCTAGTCTGTATGAAAAATGGGATGATGTTGCATAAGCTTCCTAAGAAACCTGGCTGTTTTTCGATGATAACTGCGTCGGAAAGAAGCCAGTTACCTAAAACTGGCTTCGGTCTTTCCCCACACGGCATTAGTTTCCTCAAATTCCTTGGGTTTTTTATCAAACTCAATCATAACATCTTTCTCATTTTACCATTATTTGCAGCAATTTGCCACTTTTGTAGTTTTTTTTTCGTTGAAACCCATGTAATATCTTATGTATTCCAATCAAGCTGTTACATAACGGAAATACTTAGGAGAGGAAATTCCAAATGAAAACAGGAAATCAAATTGCGACCACTATGATAATCGGTATCATGGTGGCTGCATTGGTCCTATCCAGTTTCAACACAATGGCAGCCGTCGCACAAACCACTGTTCCACGGAACGAAACGGTGTGGGGGGCTGGTTTCGGTATGAACACTGGAAGCTACCAACCATGGAACATGGGTGCAAACCAAGGGTGGACGACCTACCTGATGTATGAACCCTTGTTCGGGACAAACGTAGCAACAGGAGAAATCATCAGCTGGCTAGGTGATAGCATCGAATGGGTGGATGATGGTACTATCCAGATAACGCTGAGAAGCGACATTCATTGGACTTCAATAGGCAGTAGCCTTGTTTCGAATACTACAGCCATTACCTCTGATGATGTCATCTTCTCGTTCGAAATACTTAACCAAACCGGTCAACTCGGTTCTCTAGCCCAGAGGGTAGGAAACGCTCACACTGCCTTCGAAAAGGTGAGTGACACGGTATTGAACGTTCACATTCTGTCAGCTTATGAAGGAAGCAGTGAGGTGTACCGTCAACTGACATACGGCTTTCTCATATTCCCCAAGGCAGTTTGGGAAGATGTCAATGCAACATATGATGGTGATCTGTCAACCTTCACCAATGACTGGCAAGATACCGATATGGTACCAGCAAAGTGGAGGGTTGCATCTGGTATGTATCTACCATACTTCCATGATGGCACAAGCACCATAGGGAAGGTTAACGATAACTGGTGGGGCGCAGATGACACAGATTTCGGCAGACTGCCCGAACCAAACTATTTCGGGTATACATCATATTCTAGCAACGAGCTTGCACTTCTCGCCATGGAGAATGGAGACCTTGACTGGGACGGCAATTATCTTGCTGGATTGACTCAAGTCAAGGCGCAATTTCCGAACGTAGTAACCTACTTCGATGATCTTCCATACTTCCCAGACAAGTCACCAGTAATGCTTGTTCCAAACCACAAGAACT
>CAYMLT010000303.1:0-4415 GCA_964391265.1 uncultured archaeon | reverse complement strand
AACAATAACGGTGATTTGATTGGGTCTGCGACAAATACAAATAGCAACATTTCTACTGTTGACACTCCTATGTTCAAGTAGTGTCTTTGCAATCGCACCTATTGATAGTACGTGGGACTCAAGTACTGTGGCTCCGAAGCTAACTGAATTGGCACAAGACTCGGAATCACTGCTCAACTTGACAATTCCATATGTTGACGATCACTATGGTTCTCCGGATGGAATTATTGATCCCTACGAGTATGCGCTCAGCTATAAAGACCCGGTAACTGGAATCACCGTATATCTTGAACAGAACTCTACAATTCTGTATGTAGGACTACAAGCAGCCACCTCTGGTTGGATTGCATTTGGTTGGAAGAACTACACCGATGACTTTCGAAGTGAAGGTCTGAATAACTCTGACCTGATATTTGGTTACGCCCCGGGTGAGCCACATGGATCCGTGGAACGTGTAGCCGCAGATGACGTTGTATCGGTTCACTACCAGCTATACCTCCGAAATGGCACATTTATAGAGGCTGGAGATGTTCCAAATGATGAATCCACTACTCCAATAGCTCAAGAAAGCCTCTTACAGGCTTACAAGGATGAAATTATTGGAATGCGAATAGGTGAAACGCGCCACTTCATCATTCCTGCAGAGGAAGCATACAATACACCATCAAATCCCATGTATGGAGAGGATCTTGAATATGTCATCACACTCAATCGCATAAACAGCAATTACGAAAACCCTGCTGATGCAAGCGATATTGCGTTTAGTGATGAACATGGCACGAGTACATACCAGCATCAAGTGGATTCAAATCAGGGTCGAATACTTGCGGCTGATGGAAGCGATGACGGCTCAGTTACCAGTCTTGAGTATTCCATTCAAATGAACAGCACTGATTCCAATGACATTGCATTGCTCAGCAATCGTTCAATCTCCTATCCGTTGGTGCTGATGTACAGTGATGCTGAAACTACTACTGACCTGCCTACTCAACATTCAGATTGGGCTTCCCCACCAACAGGTTGTCTGATTCCAGATACCTATCCTGATTTAACCATAATCACCCCTGAGAACGATGCGACTTATGCCTTTACTGCTGAACTCAAATTGAATGCAACGGACAACACTTGGATTCGGAGAGCTTTCTACAAGGTCGATGACGAAAACTGGGCCTCACTCCTCTATGATTTTCAATCCACATTCTGGGAAGCAGCAATAGACCTGACCGATTATGAAACTGGTCAATATACAATATGGTTCAATGCAACAGACGCATCAAACCATAATAGTACCACTAATGTCAATATCACAATTGAAAGACCATTTTCTCCATTACTGGGAATGAAACTTAATGCTCACCGGACTTATGCCACCAAAATGTATCTTTCCTCAGAGATGCGTGATGAATTCACAGTTCTTAATAATGGGTCTGCACCCATCAACGCCATCGAATTCTTTTTGCCTGCAAAATATGGTGTTCGCCTACTTGACGTTCGTGCTGAAGATACACTTGGTAATGTATTAGACATAGATCGCCTGGCCGATTCTGAGGGTCTCTACCATTGGAGAGTGTATTTGTATGACCCAGTTGGCTTCCAAGAAACATACGTATTCACAGTGACATCGTTCTTCCACTCAATGAACACTCTGGTGAACTTTGATACTAATACCTTCGAATTCACCTTCCCAAAGATACCCATGGTACCTTATCCATTGCAATCTTCTTCCCTAACGCTTGCTTTTAGAAGCGGTGATAGTATTCCGAGTGGCGGTGCTTTACCTGATGGTACTTGGCAAAAACTAGCTCCAATGCAAAACGATGTTGTTACAGTAGACATGACTTCCTACACTCCCTATGTCATGGCGAAAAGAACTACAGCCATTACCATCGACCCGTGGGGATGGCTCAATTACAAAGAAACTATTACCTTGGAGAACTTTGGAAATACTAAGGAGAATTCGTTCCTCTTCACACTTCCTGAATACACAACGGCAATGGTCATCTATGACGAAGTAGGCATTTTGGCAACATCCCAGCTAGCCGGAACCTGGGATTTGAATTCAACAGTTTCAGTCAATATTAACTTGCTAGCTGATAGATTTGGCACAAACGCCTTCTTGCCGGGATACAAGTATACCTTCCACATAGACTATACTATACAAGCTTCTGGATATACAACAGCATCCGCTACTGGGACTCAGCTTGATTTTCCAATCGGTACACTTGGAGATGTTCTACAAACAACACATGTTGTCAATGTGATACTCCCATATTCAACAGGTGTTGTTGGCGCTGTAACCGATGGCTATCGCTTACTCTATGGAGTCTTTGATACGACTCTACAGTATACTTTTCACAATTCCACTGCAGTCAATCCTCCTCAGATTGCACTTGCGTATTCTACGACTATTTCCGCTCTCGCAAGACCGATTCTTTTCGCATTACTGGTTGGATTAGTTGGAATGGCATATGTTTTCTACAGAAGGATAGATTTCACTGAAGATTCTGATATTGCAGTAGCTGCTGAGGGAGCATCTGCCTCTCGTCAAAGTGGGGCACCTTCAGAGTTACTCTCTGACTTTGCAAAGGATTACTCCAGAAAGACTGCTTTGAGCATGGATCTGGAAAAACTTGAATCGTCGCGAAGAAAGGGCAAGGTAAGTAAGAAAGAGTTCATGATTCGTGAACGTGATATCAAATCACAGATTCAGGAAATAGACTCTACGCTGCCCTCTCTAAAGGCAGAATTGATGCAATATGGTTCCAAATACCGCGATTCGATTTCCCAACTTGAGCTTCAGGATGAGAAGATTGAAGGTGCCAAAGCGGGCCTCCGTCAGTTGCTTATTAGAAAGAAAAAGCAGAGAATCAGTCGTGCTGCGTTTGAAAAGTCTAGACAGGATTATCTCAAGACAATCAAGCGGGCAACTACTGCTACGGATAGAATCCTGATGACCTTCCAAGAAGAAGCCGGAGAACTCTAAGAGTTCCTCCTTCGGAAGTCTTATCAAACTCAGGGGACCTCCTTAAGGTCCCTTTGAGGTTCTTTATAATGAATGATTACCGAGATTTTGACAGAGAAAAAGTCAGTCCTCGCGAATTTCTCAAACTCAATACAAAAGCTCTTGAGATGTACCAGTATCTTCATGGATCACCAAGAGTTCAGTCTTATCTTCGCACCGCAAATCGAATGGCTGTTTCTCGTCTAGGCTATACCGACCATGGTCCTGTTCATGCTGAAGTTGCAACTTGGAATGCACTTCGTGCGTTTGAAATACTTGATAATACTTTCAAACCCAATATTGTAGCTGAAGGAATCGGTGATTCAGATGATGCAAAACTTGTTGTTCTTGCATCAACTTATCTTCACGATATCGGTATGGTCATTCACAGAACAGAGCACCATCAAGCAGCAATTCAGCTTGCCGCTCCGCTCCTTGAATCTAAGCTGGATCAGATATATACCGACCCAGCAATGTCCACGGATATACTATCTGCAATCCTCCATGGCATCTATTCTCATGATGATAATACGCAATGTCTCACCTTTGAAGCCGGGATTACAAAGATTGGTGATGGAGCCGATTTAACAAAAGGTCGCACAGTTGTGCCATATCATCAGGGGAAGGTCGATATCCATAGTGTAAGTGCGATGGCGATAACTGATGTGCTTCTTGCACCAGGTGAAGAAAAGCCATTACAAATCACAGTGGGAATGGATTCCACTGCAGGTGTCTTTCAAGTTGAAGCTGTACTCGTTAAGAAGCTGTCAACGACGGGCCTTAAGGATCACATTGCAGTCGATGTTTTGGTTAACGGCGAACGGCTCATTCTTTCTGGAGTGACGCGATTGCATCGCGACCATGCTGGTGATGTTCCCGAACCTCCTATTAGCAGAATGTCTAACAAGGGGTAAGAAGTTGGAACTTTCTTGGTCACGTACAAGATAGAGTGGCTTGGCAAGTTCTGCGACCAATTAAATAATGTTCAACACCACACATCATTTGGGAATAGAAAATGGGACAGGCGTTCATGGATTCTGAATTTTTCAGACGATGGAATCATCACAGAACGGGATATTTTACCAATCTAGCACTCATTATCATCGTTCCCCTGATAATATCATGCGGTTTCTATATTTTTTCAGTCATGAATCCCCCTTTTCTTTCTGATTTGAATCTAATTACTATTGTAACGATTATCCTTTTTTCTGCGGTTTTAGTTATTCTAGCTGCATTGTACACAATCATAACAAACCCGCCCATTGAATGAACTGCATCAAAATGGAATGGTAGCCCCGCCAGGACTCGAACCTGGGTCGCAAGGAGATTCCATCGACGAGAGCTCGAATCTCATCGATTCCAAAACCTCGCATGCTGGACCGGAATGCACAAGATCACAAATGATACTTGTTCT
>CAYMLT010000302.1:0-4419 GCA_964391265.1 uncultured archaeon | reverse complement strand
GGCATTGGTTGCAACCATAAGAAAGCATTTGGGTATTGAGGAGTGAGAGGTTATATTGTTATGGCGGCTGCGATAAAAAATAACTATCAAGACCATCCGAACGTTATCGATAGTTTACTCACCAAACCCCCTCAAGGATACGTCTTTCTGGTCATGGCTTCTCAAGAGAGTCATTATGATTTATTCATGACTACTATCGCGAGAAAGGCTGAAAACCATAAAATGAGAACGCTCAACGTTGTGACTGAAGCAAGAAATCGGCGTATGATGGAAGACATGGCGAAAATTCAAAATGATGAATACCATATTCTTGAGATTAATTATGGTCAGGAAACCATCGGAAAACACACTTGTTCACCACATCTTCATGAGATCAATATTATGATGCGAAGTCTTCGAAATGTGATTGAGCCAAAAGTTGTCACCTTTGAGGCACTGACGCCTTTACTCATCGATTTCTCCGCTAGGGACGTCGTTCAATTCTTCAAAGAAAGTGTTGAGGAGAGTATCAAAGTAGGTTCCATCGAATTCTACCTCATTCATGCAGAAACTGCAGATGCCGTCACAATGAATCAACTGTTTTCACTTGCGCAAGGTATTGTAACTCTAACCACCTCAATGGGAAAGAATTACTTGACTGTGAAAAAATCCACTGGTGTTGAACTTCCTGTCAACCCCATCGAATATGTGCCAAAAATGCTGGGTCCTGACAGAACGCAATGGCAAATAGAATTGAATTGGTAGAACTTCTACTCGATATCTAATGGAACTTCTTGAGAATCGTTGTCATCTTTCATCTTCTTAGGATGTGTATCAAGAAGCCTCTCAAAAATGGTTAGTACTTCGGCAAGAAGATCTTTGGATGGTATCTGTTTCCCTATGTTTCCTTCAATTCTTACTGGATTCAATCGAGATCTGACTGCCGCACAGCTTTCTTCGTCCCAGTCGAATTCCTGCATGATTGCCTCGATTCTGTGGATAATCTGTCCGCGAGTATTTGCTAATCGCATACTCTCATCTTGAATTTCTGAAATTCGTTTGTTTACCTTGGTCAACTCATTTAGAAGGTATTTTACTGCGCGGACATCTGAGGGTACTTGAGGAATTGCAAATCCCTGCTGAACATGAATTCTAGTAATCTGAGGTCTTAATGCAACGACAAAGGAATTAGGGAGAATTGTTGTTGAAAGTCCGAATCCCGTATTCAGTCTATAGTAGGTTCTTTCAGGCCCAAGATCGCTTTCACCAGCTTCACGTGAAACGATTCCTACATTTTGAAGAACTTCGAGATGCTTTATTACGACTCTTGAGGTGAGTCCAAGTATCTTGCTCAGCTCATAGGGATACCTAGGTTCCTGTGCCAAAAGCCTCAGAATCCGTCTTCGTGTAGAATGGCCAAGTGCTTTGAATACTCTGTCTAGATTGTCCGGTTTTTCTGATCCACTCTTCGTCCCCTTGCTCATTATCCATCCTTCTATACGAAATCTCTGATGTATTGCTATATTTTCTGTGATGACTACAAATACTCAACGGTATTCCAAATTCCGTAAAGGAACATTAGCCATTCTTTGTATAGACCATCATCAAACCAGAATTCTTGCTGCCAATCAGCAGGTGTCTGTTGATTTGGCTCTATATCATCATCCAGGTATACAATTCCTGCCATGGTTTCACATCTTAACCCCTTGCAACATAAATCTAGTGCACATTAGGTCACTAGTGACTAGGGACTTTTTGGTATATAAGCGTAGAGGTTTGTGAATATCACTTGCTCAATACATCCTTTCTAAAAGGATTTTTCTTGCTATTCATATCGTCTAGAGGGCTATACTGATTCTTCGTTCTGTATTTTTCAAGAAGTGTATCAGCCTTTTCGTAGATCGGACCTTTCCCAGTAATGAATCCCGATGAAACACCTTCTTTAGTAGAAACAACAGGCCTAGATGCAACCATCAGAAGGTGTCTTAGGAATTTGAGGTCAGTCACTTTCCCTCCCATTCTTCGCTGGTATCTCATCTTCTCTTCTTCCCACGTCAAGATATCATGCTCAGTAAGACCCTTGAAGAGTTTGTTCTTTCCTTGTTCTTTTTCGGTCACCTAGCTGCACTCCCGGTCAACTTTCTAAGATAGTTAACCCTCTCCATTCTATAACTCAATGTATCACGGGAGTAATACTGAGACCAGGCTACATCTTTTCCTAACCTGTACCGTTAGACCCATTCCCATTTTTTGCACGTGAAGAATCATCAGAAGTGCTTTCAGGTGTTGGCACAGGTGTGAATGTGGCTGGTTTTTCGGTAGTGCTCGTGGTATGATATAGACTCTCAGATTTCCTCTGACGGAATTGAGTAACAGCATTCCATGTTGCGGATTTATCTTCGATAATCCCGAGCTTCTTTATTCTGAACATGATAATTGCTGCGATATCAATAAGGACGATATTCATAGCAAGAAGGAGTAATGACCCGAGTCCAATCTCTATTCCAATCACGGAACCATGTAAAAGGCCAAGAGCAATCATCATACCTACATTGACAGCTGGAGGCATCAAAGCAGCTGATATTGCGACACCAACTAGAGATGACATATCTCCCTTTGTAACAGATACTGCGATAGCCGCTCCTGAGAATATTGCAATTCCAATATCCAGACCTGAGAAGATTGTCCCTCTCCGAGTGATCTCAGTAATTACAAGTACAGGGTTTCCTGTGCCCCATTCTGATTCTACCACCGACATGAAGGGCTCTGTTCCAGGATACAGTATTGGCATCATTATTGCCATTATTGCACCTACTGCAAAGGATAATCCTAAGGCAATCAACTCATTTCTTGTGCCTTTAATGAATAGTTTATTATCACCAACAACGTGCCCTAATGCTACACCAAGCATAGGCCCCATAAGTGGTGACAAAAGCATTGATGCAACAATGATTGTGATGTTGTTCTGGATTAAACCAAATCCCGCCATCACTGCGGCAAATACTACAAAAGCTATGAAGTCAAAACTTAGAGAAGCTTGTTTCTTCACATTCTCGTATATTTCTTCTACCGCAAGCGTAGCCTCGCGTTGCATATTCTTCTCTGTGCTTTCCTCAGCTTCACGTGGCAGAGAAGCCTTGAGGTCTAATATGTCTATGAATCCGAATTCGACCCCTACACCTCTACTCTTGAGCCCCTCCATAGTATCTGAGATGGCCCCATCAGGTATCCTGAATTGAAGTATGTGGGCATTATCGGATGTGAATCTCAAGACATTCTTGATATCAAGAACATCTATGAGAAAATCAAAGACCGTTTCGGTCTTTTCATAGGGAACAGTGATCTGAACTTGCTTCACAGAATGACATCCCCGCTGAATCAACGGGAATGGCTTGAAATGTCTATTAAGCATTGCTAAGTGAGCGTATTTTAGGTATTGTAATACAGATAATACATAGATGAGCATCCATGTGTCATTAACGTCATACTTTTCTTGATTTCACATGGACAATCTATATCTCCAAGGAGCAACTGAAATGGGATTAGTCGAGATTCTAATCATCTGGTTCGTATTATCGCTATCTGGAGCATTAGCACCAGGTCCATTGTCTGCGGCAGTTATAATGCAATCGAGCAGACATGGACGCCTCCATGGAATGCTTCCAATGGTCGGGCATGCGATAGTTGAACTTGGAATTGTAGCTACCATTATAGTAAGTGCTCAGTTATTTGCTTTCGACTCTTTCGCTACTGATCTGTTAATTGGCCTTGGAGGAATAGTAATTGTGTTCTTTGGCATACTGGCAGCTAAGGACTATCGCTACAAGAAACCGGAAACTGCCTCAGAAGAAAATGAAGGTTCGAAAGTATCGAGCGTACTTGAAGCAACAACTCAAGGTGCTGCAGTTAGTATTTTCTCTCCATACTTTCTAATCTGGTGGGCAGGATTGGGTCTAAGTAGTGTGAATGTACTGATTGGAGAGTTACAGGTAGGTGTTGGAACAGTATTCCTTGCAGGAGCTCTGATCTATCTTACACACATTTCAACCGATTTCATATTTGGCGCATTTCTTACAGTCGGAACCGATGTGACAACAAAGAAAGCTGCCTATGGTGGTATTAATTGGGTTAACATCATTATTGGACTTATACAGATTGTCTTGGGTGGGTACTTCATTCTCACTGCACTTGTTTGACATTGGAGTGATTCATATGAATAATATACTACTAACAGGATTCGAACCGTTTGATGGATATTCAACTAATCCTTCTGAAGAGCTAGTGAAATACCTGAATGGCACTAAAGTGGGTCGTTTCAATCTTGTCGGTGAAGTGCTTCCACTTGATTACAATAAGGCAAAAGATGTGATTAGAAATCTGATTGATTTGCATAAACCTGAATATGTTGAAAAGGTAAGAATAGGTTTGTCATTTAAAACC
>CAYMLT010000301.1:0-4423 GCA_964391265.1 uncultured archaeon | reverse complement strand
CATCCCAACCGCTAGCCAAAACTCTCCCATCGGAGGATAGTGCGATGCTCCTGGCATTCTCAGGTGATGCTTTCAGAGTTTGTTCACATTGGCCTTGCGTGTTCCAAATCTTTACTGTATGATCCCTAGAACATGTGATTAGCTGCTTCTCGTCAGGTGTAAAAAGAACCTTCGTAACCCACTTTTCGTGTCCGACTAGCTCAACCAGTTTGTCATTCGTCTTTGAATCCCAAATCTCAGCAATCTCTCCATCCCCACATGATGCGATGAATTTTCCCGAGGGAGAGAACTGTACATGAGAAGTTCCACCTTGGACTCTCCATTCTGTTATCTTCTCACCAGTTTCTGAGTCCCATAATCTCAAGAATCCATACTTGTCACTTGAGATGAATGTCCTGCTATCGGGTGCGAAATCGACACAATAGACCCACCAAGGAGATGCATGAGTGTCCCATAGCACTTGATACTCATGTATATCGAAAATGCCTACTCTATTGTTCTCCTCATCATTACCGAATGTGCAAAATGCAATTCTTCGACCGTTGTGCGCCATGGAAAGTGAGTTGACAGATGATGGAAAGGGAATGCTAGATCTCAGTACCATTGCATCCAAATCCCATTCTTTTACAGTCCGGTCCATTGCAGAAGACCAGAAGCTACTGCCATCTGGGGAAAAAACGATAGAATAGAGATCATTTCTATGCTCGCGTAGGGTCTTTATCGCATCCATCTAAGCTCACTTGTTTTCATAAGCCATTGAACCGGGATTTATTGATTCGTATCATCAATATCATCTGGAATATCTGTAGGATATTCGTACTACTTCCATAGATGCATTCTCAACGGGCGTCAATCTCGGTGGTGTTATTGGTGCAGCACATGTATCGCTGGCTCTTTTGTTTGGGGATGCAATCCCCTTCTACCTCAAAATAACAATGAACCTAATCGGTATGTTTCTATTCCTTCTTGCCACTAGAAATCTAGATATCGCTATGAAAATAGAGAAGGAAAATTCTACCGAAATAGAACCCAACAACGAGCTGAGGTTGCGATTCCAAGAGGAACTCATGCATCGAGAAGAGATGAGTGAGAGAAACCTCCAAGAAGAGTACAATCACCTTCGACATCTCAGTGAGTATGAGCTTTTTTGGAAAATCAGTGTTCGCGATGCAAAAAAGAATCGAGAAGAGTGGCTTGTTGATATGTACAATGAGGTTTATTCTGAGTGGGTAATCTACCTTGTAGAGCATCAGGCTGCAAAGGATGATTACCTTGGAGCTATGTCGTTAGTCCTTCTTGGTATTCCAATGACTCATTCTCAGGCAGTTAGTGCATGGCATAAGCTAAAGGATGCAGGTTTCAATGGAGTCATCTGTGAACTTGCAGATGGTGTATTCAAAGTTAGACTTGAGGGGATGTCACTTTCAAAAGACATGATTCGAAGTTTTACTCCAGATGAGTAAGAAAATCCAGAGGGAGTGTGCACACTTGCGTGGTATGGGGAAGTTATATCGAATGCTTCCATACTGCATATTATGAGTCCAGAGTATGAGTACTATGGGACGTATGATGAAAATGCCAAGACCAAAGTCAACCTGGATGAACAGATTCGAGATTGGTTATGGACCGCTGAACTGATGTTTGATTTCATAAGTACCAATAGACCTGAGATATTTAATTCATTCATGGAGAAGCTACATGCGAAGTATACTAGTGATTTGGAAGGTGATTCCTTCGTTCTGCGCGATGTGGGTTTTGATGCCCTTCTGGATGATCAGTCAATCCTTGAATCTTATACTTCAATCAAGGAGCTTAGTCTTCAGCTTGTCATGAAATACATCCCCCTTGAGAAGGGCAATAGACTATCTGGTGAACTATCAGAAATCAGACACATAGACCATCTTCGAGCAAAACACATGCTTCTTTATCATCGAATAACAACCTTGGTTGATTTGCTTGGAAGAGAAGAAGGAATTCGGTTTTTCAGGGACTTTGTTGAATTCTGGGGCAAGAAGGTAGCAGAGAGAGGTCGATGGTCGGTCACTCTGGAACAGGCACGTAAGTCATTGGTGCCCTACTGGAAAAGCAGTAATGCCTTTGAATTTGGTGTGGTGGATTTTGATGACAGTATGTTCCTTGCGAAATTTGATAGATGCGTCTGGCACGAATCAATGAAGCATATTGAGGATAAGGAACTCGCGTACTATACCGTATGTTATCACGGGCCAAGGGTGGGAAGACATGCCCATGAGAATATCATAATGAGGAGATCTGTGACGCTGTTCACAGGAGATTTTTGTGATGAAATTAGGTGGGATAGACACGTTCATGATGAGCCTGAGCAACCTTCTCTTGAATTCTCACGGAAGATAGTGCGAAAAAAGTGAGCGCATCTATGGCGCATAGATTTTGCTCGGAGTTAATCACATACTACCTTGAGGCTAGACCCTTGGATTCATCAAGTATAACAAATCTATTGGGCTGCAAGCCATCTATATCTGTAAAGCCATATTCTCTTGCCAAGTCGCTAGTAATCAAAGTCTTTCCTGTTTTTTTCAAAATATCTGAATCTGATGCCAGAGCCACAATCGCTCGACCGACATATCTTGTAGACTCAGTCTTCTCATATCCTTCCATATCTATGTAGTTCTCATCATTAAGTCGACCATTCTCAGATGTCCTCTTCAAATGCTCCGTTCGAATCCAACCCATAGAGAGATAGACTGAGGTAATTTCATAATCAAGCAAATCAATCGCCATACCATATGCCAGTCTTGCTTTGGCCTGTTTTACCAAGTCATATGGAACTTGATGGAGGTACTTATTGTCATCCCAAAAGCCCGTAGTGATAATCAAGCCAGATCTGTTGGGAATCATCAGTTTCGCGGCTTCTTGACCACAAATAAAATGAGATCTCAGACTAATCTGAAACATATGATCCCATCGCCACAGTGGTTGTTTCCAGAACTTGCTTGTGAAATTATCAGTTTCAATATCTAGCTGATAGTTCTTATCGGTATATCCTGCCCAGACATTGTTGACTAGAATGTCAAGCTTTTCTTCATTCTGAGCAATCTTCTCGAAAATAGACCTGATATCACCCTCATTTGAGTGGTCGCATTCGAGTATCGCGCATTGTCCGCCTGCTTCCTCAATCATCTCTTTGGTATCATCAAGGGTCAAATCTGCATACTGAGTAACTGATTTTCCCCTCCTGCTCCTACCAGTTATGTAGACCCTACATCCTGCAAGAGCCAACTCCAGAGCAATTCCTCTTCCTGCACCCCTACTAGCGCCGGTTACAAGTGCTATTTTTCCCTGTAGTGATTCGTTCATATCAGATTCAAGGCACTCATCGTTTTTGTGTTTAAAAGCAATCACATGTATAGGGACTGATTTGAAAAAGAAGCAGATTGAGAGGGGCCGAAGTGTAGGCTATCATAAATCAGAAGTTCTTATATCTGGAAGAAAGAGAGTTGGAATGGAGTTCGTGATGAGAGAAATTGGATTTTACTGGTGTAAACAATGTGAGGTTCCTCTAAAACCTGGTTTGGAAGCTGATTTTTGTCCAGATTGTGATTCATCACTAACTAAGGGAAAGCTCGTTTTACATATGCGAAAACTGACTCTATTAGCAGTCGGATTGTCTCTTATTGCTCAGTACCCACTTATTCTAGGAAATGCAGTTATTGATCTTTTTGGACCGATGCCATATGGATTTGTTACGCTGGTTCAAGTAACACTCTCCACGATATTCTTCATAACTGGGATTGGTTTCGTGGGAGTTGTTCGTCTTCTCAAGATGTATCCATTTTCCCTGGTCTTTGACTCGTATGAAGAAACCAATGATTTGCAACTTGGGTTTCGAACTCAAGTAGCACAAAGTGGAGTATACTTGGTGTTACTGGTTCCGATTCTGTCAATCGTGATTTCGCTTTTAGCATTCTATATAGCTTTTGTACTTTGAATCGTAAAAGACACAGAAAAAGAAGATTGAGAGGGGAATGACCCCCTCTGGTTATCTTCGTTTAAGAATCAATATTCCTACTACAACAATGACAGCAATACTACCTATGGTCACTATGAGAGATAGGATTTCCAATCCAAATGGAGTAGAGGTTCCATCAGTTGTAGTATCGGTTGTGCTATCTGTTGTTTCTGTGGTTGTTGTTGCTGTTGTAGTTGAGGTTGTGGTAGTGTCAACTCCACTTATCGAAACCATAATAGTGTCGTTGACTGAATGACCTGTTGTAGTGGTAACAATCATCGTGAAATTGTAAACTCCATTGGTCAAATCATCCATCTCAAATGTTAAAGACGATCCATTCCAACTACCAGATGCAACAACCACAGAATCCTGTAATAACTGAAAACTATCAGGCATTGTGGAATACATCTCCCAAGAGAGAGTAATGTTTGTAGA
>CAYMLT010000300.1:0-4437 GCA_964391265.1 uncultured archaeon | reverse complement strand
ATCTCTCCGCATTATGCCACTCGATATAATCCAATACTCCAGAAGCCAGCAGATCTTGAAGATAGAATCGAGTTCTATAGATGGAACCTCCATAATCAGGATCAAGATGTTTGATTGCTTCCTCAATCTCCAATAATGCACTGATTGTGTGTTCTGGTGAAGATGGGTCAATAAGGGAATCATCTACATCGATATAGACCCAGCTCTGTAGTGATATCTCTCCAAGCAAATCACGAGTAACAACAACATCTCCTCGTGTATAAGGGAGAGGGTTACTATCAATTCGTTCAGAATGAGTATAGATGCCTACAATATCGAGAGCTACTTCATATCGAAAAAGTGCTCCGCCAGGGCCACTTATACCCGATGAATTTCCATACCGAAGAGTACCTCCCACAGACACTCCTAATTGATTGGCAACTGAAGCCAAGAGGGAAATCTCGTTCACGCTCGATGGATGGCGTCCATCTATAATATTGAAAATTGTAGGGAATTTAGACAGAAAATCTGAACTCAAAGAAGCCGCCGTCAGTTCCAGGTAGGGTGACTGGTCAGGGCTAGGAGCCACTTCAGATACTCGGAAAGGAGTAGTGGGAATTGTGTTGTTGGCTAAAGATAGCACTGAGGCCCACGAATTGACAACATATGCAGTATTATTGACTCCAGAAATCTGTTCGATTGGTGAACTAAAAACGTGAGCGTCACTCCCTGTAATTACGATTGATGCTGGTCCAACTGCGGTATCACGCTGCCAAACGGAAAGCGAATACGAGTCAACAAAGAGGAAAGTAGTGGAAAGAGCAATCGGCGTAAGTAGCATACCCAATATCAACATCACTTGTCTTCGCTTGTTTGATGTAAATCCAGCGTGAAATTGATGATTCAAGGATGTCCCTCGGCACTAGGATGATTCGTGAAAACAACACGAAGTCATCCCCAATATAAACCTTCGAGATACCGCCGATTATGGTGCACACTTCGGAGTATTCCTATAACGAAGGCAATATTTGCAGACGCCTTTTTATTCAGATCCACAAACAGCAACAGGGGTACTACAATGTTAAAGGTATACAACACCCTATCCCGTTCAAAGGAAGAATTCAAACCACTGGATGAAAAAACCGTCAGAATGTATGTCTGTGGACCGACTGTGTATGATTATCCACATATTGGAAATGCAAGGTCCTTCTCAGTCTTCGATACCATTCGACGCTATCTTGAGTACAAGGGATATCGCGTGTTCTATGTGACCAATTTCACAGACATCGATGATAAGATGATAAACAGAGCAAAAGAGGAAAACATCACTGTATCCGATTTGGCTGCAAAATTCATTGCAGAATATCAGGTGATTGCGGACCAGCTAAATCTAAGGCCTGCTACAGTAAATCCTCGTGCAACTGAACACATCGATGATATTATTGAGATGGTGGAGTTAATCATCAAGAATGGCAAGGGGTACAATGTAGATGGCGATGTATACTTTGATGTTAGCGAATATGAACCATATGGAGTATTAACACACCTATCCACAGATGAATCCACAACTGAAGCAAGAGTGGATGCAGATAATAAGAAACAAGACTCTCGTGATTTTGCACTATGGAAAGCAGAGAAACCTGGAGAACCGTCGTGGGATAGTCCTTGGGGCAAAGGTCGGCCAGGCTGGCATGCTGAGTGCTCAGTTATGGGTAAGTACTATCTTGGATTGCCCTTTGATATTCACGGCGGGGGTCAAGATCTAATATTCCCGCATCATGAGAATGAGATTGCTCAGTCAGCTGCGGCGTACGGCATAGAAGTGCCAATAAGATATTGGATGCACAATGGATTCCTAACAATTGACTCCGATAAGATGTCAAAATCCGAAGGCAATTTCTCCACAACAAGGGAAGTACTAGATAGCTACGACCATCAGGCAGTACGGTTGTATTTGGTTTCAGGCAACTACAGACAGCCTCTTGACTACAACGCAAATGCTATCCAACAAACCATCCAATCTCTCGAACGAATGAGAAATGCATTTGATACAATCAAGGGTCGGATTCTGATTCTTGAGCGTTCAGGTGGGAGAACCTCCGCATCGGATGCAAAAATGAAGGAAGCTATTTCCAAACTAAGGGAAGGGTTCGAACATGAGATGGATGACGACTTCAATACTCCTGGCGCATTAGCAGAGATATTCACTTTTATAAAATCTGCAAATACACTAACGCCAGATGTTGGTGGTGCAGCAGTTCTTAGAGAAGCTCTCGCAGTATTAGGAGAACTCGTCGGAATACTGGGCGTCGACCTTCTCCGTACTTCAGGAAAAGGAGTCGAATCTGGTGAATCGATGGAGAAACTGAAGGGAATGATTGAACTTCTGATCGAACTCCGAGAGGAGGCTCGAGCTACAAAAGATTGGTCAACCTCTGATATGATCCGTGATAGGCTTTCAGATTTAGGAGTAGCAGTCAATGATACCAAAGATGGTGCCACGTGGAAAATGAGTTAGCCAGACCTATCTACGAAAAATAATTCACAACATTGGAGGTAATTCAAAAAGTGATTGCCTCCACTAAACCTTTCATATGTGCACCAAACATTTCTTAATGCAATTCTTGACATCAGCAAACAATACAGAGTGGGTCCTGAGCGATGAAAGGCATCATAGTTTTTGATGAGTCCAGCGTACCGCTGGCTTCCGTTGGATTTGACACCCTTGAGATGCAACAAGGTCTCTTTACCTCATTTATCTCAGCTATTACCACATATGCCTGCGGCATGGATGAAGGAGGAGAAATGCAGGAACTAGAATATGGAACAATTAAGATGATTCTAGGTAGGATTGGAAAAGACCAAGTTGTAACAATTCATTCAAGTCAAGACAAAGACGCCAATTGGAATCATGACATGGTTGTTGAATTAATAGCTGAGCGAAATTTCACTCTTGATGATAATTTCCTATCTCTTTTGCAGGAGCTGCTGACTGATAAGGCCCTATCCGCTCAAGAAGCTCAGAATGGGCTGGAAAAACTCTGGCAAGAATAAGAAAGACCAGCTAGATAGCTGGTCAATTAGTGAATCTGGTTTTTCACATTTATTAAGAGTCCAGGGTCATCCAACACGTACACTTTGGGATTCACAATCCCCATTTCCTGGGCGAAACGTTCAGTAAGTTCTCTAAGAACTCGTTGACTATCTTCTGGACTTTTAGGATTACAGGCTTCCATTCTGTACACATCTCGGAGTTCTGTCGGGTTAAGCTGTGTAACTACCTTGATGTTACCTTCTGCGACATCAAGAAGTATTCTGAAAAGATCGGGTGGCTTCTGGTTACCTATCTTGAATGTTTCTTCAGAACCATAAGTTTCGATAACAAATCTCAAAGCGTCTCGAACTTCTAGGTCCTTTGCAGCTTCCATTGCATTAGCATAGGCATCACTGCCAATTCCATCTTGACATGGAGCAAGTAGTACTATCCAGCCTTTCTTGTCATGGCGTACAGCATTCCATGCGGCATGAATACCTTTGCCAGCTTGGTAGAGATTCAGCCCCAATTCCCCTACTGAAACAAAGACGATATCACCAGGGTCATCTACATCAACTACACGAAGGTTTCGCAACGGCTCTGCAGCTGCTTTGTGACAGTCAATGATATCCCCAGCCTGCAAATATACAATATCACCATGATGGACGATAGTATCAATACAGAACATTGGTAGTCTTTCTTTTACGGTAGTAGCAACTTCAATCATATCTTCAATTACGGGGTTGCCTGTGCAATTACCAAGTCGGCATCCATCATCAAATCCCTTTTCGAGGTCAAACATACGAGGATGATTGATTCTAATTGTTTCACGACCTGCAACACCGGGACAGAATAGCTTCACAGTTCCAGCTTGTCCAGCGAAGTAGTGATACTCACTATCTGATAACGGAATAACAAGTGAAGAATTGACCACTCGCTCATCGATATAAATGGGTGAGCCCCTTGAGGTCTTTCCAAGATGAAGGTTACCTGAATCACAATCATGAATCAGCATATTGTCTTTCCACTCAGCATAGATTTCGGAACCGAGAATCCTATTTTCCATAGCTTCTTGAGAAGGTTGTTTGTGAGACCCACTGGCTACAATGATCTTAATGTCTTCCTTTGGCACTCCAAGTCCTAGAAGACGTTTTGTTACATGTGGAATTAATGCACGAGTGTGTATATTCGGTCTAGTGTTGTCATCAACAATGATCATAACATATTTGCCCGGAACATAGACTTCTTTCACTAAGTCATCGAAAGGCTTTGAGCCAATCGGATCGGTCAATACCTCGTTTAGCTTGGACTCAAAATTGGTAAAGTCAGGTGTAAATTCTCCAACCTTTAGAACTGATACATCCTCAAGGCTTCTCGGGATGAATTCATCGACTTCAATACTTCCATACTTCAAGGGTGTCTTA
>CAYMLT010000299.1:0-4445 GCA_964391265.1 uncultured archaeon | reverse complement strand
ATGATATGTTGGCCGATGGAGAAGAGATATTCATATGGAACTGTGATCCGCTGAATTGGGATACTGATGGCGATTCAATCACTGAACCAAATGCGGACGGTGATATGACCTGGCCAATGTCAGATTACGATGAAGCGTATACTTACGGTACCAACGTGACTGAAGCTGACAGTGACCAGGATGGTCTCGGAGACGCCTACGAACTCTATCTGGGCGCAGGCATTATTCCATGGATGGACCCGATTCCTCTCAATGCTTCAAACAAGGACACAGACGGAGATTGGCTGGTTGATGGAGCAGAGCTCATTATCCAAAACGTTTCGGAGCTCATCTATCCGTTCAACGCATTGACAATTGTCTTCAGATACAACACAAGTCCTGTTCTCATAGATAGTGACAATGACACTCTAACAGACTACCAAGAAGTCATGGTGTTCAATACTGCACCTGACTATTGGGACTCTGATAATGACACTATCGATGATTGGACTGAGGTTTGGGTCTATGGCTCGAACGCATGGTCTAACGATACTGACGGTGATGGTCTCTACGATTGGGAAGAAGGCTTTGCAGATGTCTATCCGTATGGACCGTGGCCTCCCGTGAACTGGAGCATAGGAATGGGCACGGAAAACGACTTGCCTACAGGTGAGCCGCCGCCGGAACCTGTCTATCCTGGATACTCTCCTTCATCGGGAGATACCTCTATTGGTTCCGGATTTACTCTGTCACAGAGTACTTACGGCACTGATGGGCTGAATCCAGACACCGATGGGGACTGGCTTCCAGATGGTTCGGAGATTCACATGTACCACACAATACCTACTGACAAGGACTCCGATAATGACGGGTATGATGACACCTGGGAGTTTGATACTGATTATGATGGACTGCCAGATGCAATCGAGTACAACCTAGGATTACAGACACTACCTCGTGGTGGCATCTTCTATCCTGATTCAGATCTTGACGGCATCATGGATGGTGAAGAAGTCTACGTCTATCATACTCACGCTGCGAAGCATGATACAGATGGCGATACGTACGGAGATGGGCTCGAAATATCTCTCGGCCTCGACCCGTTGGTATTCACAACTAAACAAGAATTTCAGCTCGCATTGGCAACGGCACGTGCTATTGGCAACATGGCAGTGACATCTCCTGCAAATGGTACGACCGTGTACCAGAATCGACCGGTTGTGGCTATCAATTACACAACCTACCAAGAGATGTGGTATCGTTATGAGAACGGTACTGGTTGGAGTGATAATATCTCTCTATCTTACCAGCCCGCATCCAACATATGGTTCAATGATACCGTCAGGTGGACTCCTGGCGAATACACAATGCAGGTCTATGGTAAGACTCCTTACGGATTTCAACATATTCAGGTCATCCACTTCACAGTGATATCTGGAGATGAACTGCCACTTTGGATGATCTACCTGATTATAGGAGGAATCGCTGCTGCCGTGTTCATCCTATTGTTGATCATGTGGAAGAAGGGTATCTTAGGTAAGATAGGTCGCAAGGTGCCCGGACCTTGGCGGACGCGTTTACTAAAGAAAGACGCTGAAGCAAAGAAATCGCCAGCAAAGCCGAAGAAAACGGAAGAGAGTGAAAAGAAGACGAAGAAAGATAGCCCAACTAAGGGCAAGAAGGGAGGCAAATAGAATGAAGTACAAGTTTCTAACACTAGCATTCCTAACGATATTGGTCGTTGGGGCATTTGGAATAATCCCGAGCCTGCCCCTGATGGCTAACAACTACAACTCCGCGCAGGACCTACTAGAGGCCTCTCCAATGGATCAAGTGCCTATGGACATGATGCCTGCAATTGAACAGGCATTGGCGGAAGACAATCCTAATCTTCCAGCCGATTATGACCTAGGTCTCATCCTTGGAGACCGTGCTAATGATTTCCAAGTGATGTATGAACCATGGCGGTCCAAGGCTGCGATACATGCCATTGCATACGATGAGCCAACTGGATTCCTCGCTCTTGGAGGCGGTTATCTTTATGACAACGAAGTTCACTTATTCCGACTTAATGTAGAAACAAACAATTTCGACAAAGTCTGGGATACTGGAGACAGCCTCTTTCAGAGTGATGTCATGAGCCTAGCTTTTGGTGACACCGACTTGAACGATTTCATTGAGATCGTTGCCGGCTGTGCTGACGGACATGTCTACGTGTTCGAACAGCGTCACATTTATGATCCATATGCAAACACAGAGAATCAGTTTGACCATGTTTGGACAAGTCCTGATATGTTCAGGGCATTTTCAGTCATAGTGGAAGATATCGATCGAGACTACAGACCCGATATCATTGCAGGTGGTTGGGATGGAAAGGTCCACATCTATGAATACGAAAATCACTCTGGCTATCCATTCGTTGAGGCGCACTGGATTACCTACAACGAGGTCGCAACCCTCGATGTTGGTGATAAGGTCTACTCACTCGCCGCTGGTGATGTTAATGCAAATGGTTTGCCTGATGTTGTGGTCGGTACACGCGATGGCACAGTCTACGTCTTCCAAAACGATGGTATCACGTTATGGGTCAATGGGTATCCCTTCCCACTTATCTATGACAACCACTACTCCTTGAATTGGACTAGTGAGAACTACACATGGTCTCCAATTATCTCGATGGAAATTGGTGAGCTTGATGGTGATCCTGGAGATGAAATAGCTCTTGTTGCTCAGGGTCAAGGTGTATTCACTCTCGATTGGGACTCCACCAAAGGCACATTCGCCTACAACAAGGTCTACAAAGACTTCAAGGAATGGGAAACCTTTGGATTCTGGGGATTGGATTATACGGTAGATCGTGTTGTTGAAGCATGGAATGTCACATACCACGATCCAATCAATGCGTCTATTAACGTTCCAGAGCCCATAGAGTATGTCTGGGGAGGAAGTTACTTCATACCTGATGCTAGCGTGTATCCATTCAATACTGGAATGGCTGGAATTCCCGATGGGAATTTCTCAACTTTCGATGCATCCGATCCATCCGTTGATAATGCAACAGCAATCATCGACTTTGGACAAGATGAGGAGGGTACTGGAAGTGCAAATTCCGATCCTGATGTATCAGTCAAATTCCCCGGATTGTTCATTATAGGAGCCGATCTCAGTCCATACTTCAACTTCAGTGTGTCTAAAGATGGCACGGATTTTGAGCAGGTTTCCTCTGAACACTTCAGCTACTCTGGCTACTATCTCAGAATTGATGTTGATGATGCGTTAAGCAGAAGGCATTGGGACTATTTCCGTTATGCAAAAATATCTGTCTTCAATGGAGCAACATACAACATTAATTCGCTTGAATTGTCCCAAGTCTACAATCTCATTACAGATGCTCTAGCAGTTACTATTGGACCACTTAAGGAAGATGGCAATCTTTGGTATGCTGGAGGAACTGAACCTAACAAGATTGTTGTTGGGACCGTCATCGGCGAGCTTCTTGGTATCAAGTACGTTGCTGGTGATGATGATTACAAGCTATTTTGGGAGAGTGGTGATGACGACTACTACACTTATGGCACCAATATCTGGGACCTTCAGTATGTAGGCACACCTACAAACCTACCAAATTGGAATTTTCAAAATGGAGGATTCATTACACCTACAGGAGGAAATGTAGTCAATTCATGGGGATATGGTATACCCGATCCATTTGGTGTTGACACATTCAATACCTTCTTGGCAGAGAATCTTCCCGATGGTGGCAATGCAAAAATCAGCGCATTCTATAATCCTACAGTATTCACACCTGACTTTGCTGCAGATGGTGCAACACAAGCACTCCTTTCAGATATCAACAATGACATAGCTAGTGTAAATTACGGGTTTGAGTATGCATCTGTAGAGAATCCTTGGATACTCAATAACTATGGTCTCGATTTTTCTGTGATGGCCATTGGAGGTCTTGATGATGATATATCATTGGAGGCAACATTTGGTGCAGAAGATGGCATATCGACCTACTATCGAGGAAATATCATATTCTATTTCCGAGATTCACCATCCGACCCATGGAATGATCACATGGAGCTCCATCAGGTTGACACAAATGGTCAGTTATCTGCGTTAGTGAACTTGGCAACTGCAACTCCTCGCACTGATTTTGCTGATTACGATGGAGATGGGGATGTCGACTTTGTGGTTTCTAATGGACGTCTGTATATGGCTGAGAATGTCCAAGAAGAAACTGGAATGATGAACTTCACCCTTAGGCCAGGATACTTTGATGCCATTAACAGCATTGAGAGCGCAAAGATTTGGGGACAACCAGACTTACACGATCTCGATGGTGATGGTGACTTGGACCTAGTGCTGAGCTATGATAACAGAAATGGTGCAACTGCATTCATCAATGAAGGAACACGAGATGACCCAGTATGGATTGAGAATAAGAAGCTCATGTCTAATAC
>CAYMLT010000298.1:3899-4512 GCA_964391265.1 uncultured archaeon | reverse complement strand
TCGTTGAGGTTCTACCAAATCCAGATTTCATGATATTCCAATTGTTTGGATCTCTGATCTCGGTCTGCTTCATCGCAATTTTTATTGCTGTTTACGAGAAGACTCTACGATAACATCACTAAGCTTACCACACCATATTGCTTTTCTTGCTAGCAAAGTGAAAAACAAAGATGACTCTCCCTCTTATTAGAGCGTCAGCATTCGTTGAATCTATAGGTATGGAATTCCTCTTTCTTCCTTGATTGCTGCTTGTGCAGCTGCCAATCTAGCAATTGGTAAACGATAGGGTGAACAAGATACATAGTCCAGCCCAATCGAATGGAAAAATTCAACTGATCTTGCTTCTCCTCCATGTTCGCCACAGATTCCTAGTTTGAGATCAGGTCGAGTCTTTCTACCTCTCTCTATTGCAATTTCCATAAGTTGACCAACACCACGTTTGTCAATGCTGACGAATGGGTCATTTCTTAGCAAGTGATTCTCGATATATGTTGGAAGGAACGACTCGATGTCATCACGACTGAATCCGAATCCCATCTGACTCAAATCGTTTGTTCCGAAGCTGAAGAACTCCGCAGACTTTGCCATATCTCCCGCACGCATGCAAGCACGA
>CAYMLT010000298.1:0-3889 GCA_964391265.1 uncultured archaeon | reverse complement strand
CACGAGGAATTTCTATCATCGTGCCATACATGTAATCAATATCCAAGCCTTGCTCTTCTCTCACTTGGTGATACACTTGATCCACGCTAAGCTTCATTGCCTCCAGTTCTGCTGAGCCCACGGTCACTGGAATCATGATTTCCAGTTTCACCTTCTTGCCATCTTTCATGAGTTCTGCAGCTGCTTCAAGAATAGCCCTGACCTGCATGGCATAAACTTCGGGATGAGTTATTCCTAACCTAACTCCGCGATGCCCCATCATAGGATTATTCTCATGGAGTGCTTCGCCTCTTCTCCTCACCTCATCCATCTCAATTTTGAGCGCCAAGGCAAGACGTTCTTGACCAATCCTGCTCTTAGGTACAAATTCGTGTAATGGTGGGTCCAGAAGTCTGATTGTTACTGGCTTCTCACTCATTATTTCAAGTGTCGATTTCACATCAGCTTTCATAAATGGCTTGAGTTCATTTAGAGCTGCACGCCGTTCTGCTTTGGTTGCACTCATTATCATCTTACGTAGGAGAAATAGTGGTTCTTCACTATCTGTTCCATAGAACATATGCTCCGTCCTAAAAAGACCGATTCCTTCTGCTCCAAACTCAAGAGCGATTCTTGCATCCTCGGGAGTTTCTGCGTTTGCTCTCACACCAAGGCGTCTGTGTCTGTCAACCAGTCCCATGAATTCCTGCAATCGAGGATTCTTTGTTGAATCCATCATTGGTAGAGCGCCGGAGTAAACCAAGCCAAGTGTACCGTTCAATGTGAGAACGTCGCCTTCCTTGAACAGCTCTCCACCAATAGACAACTTCTTCTCGAATGGATCAATTTCTATTGCTCCTGCACCTACAATACAGCATTTTCCCCAACCTCTGGTGACCAATGCTGCGTGACTTGTCATGCCACCTCGTGCAGTCAATAGCCCTATAGCTGCTCGCATTCCTTCAATGTCTTCTGGGCTTGTTTCTTCACGGACCAGAATGACCTTTTTCCCTTTGCTAGCCCACTCAACGGCATCTTCTTGTGTGAATACAATCTGGCCTACAGCCCCGCCAGGGCCTGCTGGTAAACCTTTTGCTATGGGATTCGCCTTCGCCTCTTCTTCGGGATCTAGAATCGGGAAGAGTAGTTGGCCTAACTGATCAGGTGCAATCCTCAGAATTGCGGTTTTCTCGTCAATATTCCCGTCATGTACTAGGTCCATTGCAATATTCAGGGCTGCAGTGGCGGTTCTCTTTCCAACTCTATGCTGCACAAGAAATAGCTTACCCTGCTCAATGGTGAACTCGATGTCAAGCATATCTCGCATCTCATCCTCGAGCTTCTCGCGAATCTGTTCTAGTTCCTTGTATATCTCAGGCATTTTTTCTTCGAGGGTGGGGAGGTGTTGGTTCTGGTCGTTCTTTGAGGCATCGTTCATTGGGTTGGGTGTCCTGATACCTGCAACGACGTCTTCACCTTGTGCATTGAAAAGCATCTCACCATAGAACACATTTGCTCCCGTTGCTGGGTCTCTTGTGAATGCGACACCTGTCGCTGAGTTATCACCAAGGTTACCAAAGACCATCGCTTGAACCGTGCAAGCAGTTCCCCAGCGATCTGGGATATTCTCAATTCGGCGATAGGCAACTGCCCTTCCGCCACCCCAGCTCTTGAACACCGCACCAATTGCGCCCCAGAGCTGCTCCATTGGGTCATCTGGGAATGGCTTTGACAGTGTCTTCTCAATCCTTTCTTTGTACATATTGCACAGATCTTTCAAATCGTCGACAGTCAGGTCAGTATCATTCTCAATTCCAGCTTCTCTCTTTTTCTTTGCTAGAATCCATTCAAGCTGCTGGCGGATTCCTTGACCCTCCTTAGGCTGGACTCCTTCTGCCTTTTCCATAACTACATCAGAATACATAGTGATGAGTCGTCTATAGGAATCATAGACAAACCTCTCGTTGTTGGTGAATTCGATGAGACCCGGAATTGTGGCTGTTGTAAGACCTACGTTCAAGACGGTTTCCATCATCCCTGGCATGGATTGCCTCGCACCAGATCTCGCAGATACAAGAAGAGGATTCTTTGAATCTCCAAACTTCTTTTCCATCACTCCTTCTACCCATTCAAGGTCTTCTAGTACCTGTTTCTTGATGTACTCGGGAAGACCACCTTTCTCAAGGTAGATGTTGCATGCCTCCGTAGAGATTGTAAGTCCTGGAGGTACAGGCAGTCCCATTGATGTGGCTGCTGCAAGTGCGGCACCTTTGCCTCCTAGAATATTCTTCATTTCTGCGCTGCCATCAGCTTGTCCTGCACCAAATTTGTAAACTTGCTTTTTTTCTTCTGTGGACATCCATATCACTGCCTACAATTCGTGATTCGATACTTTCCTTCCCCGGACTTGTTTGAATGATTTCAAAGTAAATGACCCCGTACAAAGTGGGTTCTTGTCCTGAGGCCGGGTCGACTAGGATTTTTCCACGGAACTTGAATATTAAGCTCGCGGTAGGGATACCGGAATTTTTTCCGATTCCAGAATTTATTATCAAAAGCCGAAGTCTGTGCTAGCATTTTCCATTGACCCACTATCAGCGAACCTGTTCGATTTATTTACTGTGCGTCGGAAGCGAAGCTTTTTACTTGAAGTCAATGCGTTGTGTACTGGCATCAGGACAGAGGTAAATTCGATGATCGATTTCACAAAAAATGAAGAGCAGCTTGCACGAACGGTACAACGGTGTAGAGAACGCAATATTATCATTCCTACTTTTGAGCAACTGAAGCATCCCGAAAAGGCACCGGATATAATCAAAGATAAACTCAAAGGAATCGGTCTCTGGGATATCACCCCTGAGAATCTATTCAGGATAACTTGGAAGAATGAGCCAGTTGAGAAAGGGGGTGTCTTCAGACCAATTGCAAACTACATTGAGTTACCTCCTGAGCTAACTGGTGTTGAGGCCAGAATTATCACCCTCATAGGAAAATGGTTTCCAACAGGTGCTCACAAAGTGGGAGCCGCGTTCGGTTGTCTAGTCCCGCCTCTTGTAAGTGGTCAGTTTGATCCTACAAAGCACAAGGCCGTCTGGCCTTCTACAGGAAACTACTGTAGAGGTGGTGCATATGATTCAAAGCTGCTTGCCTGCGAAAGTATTGCTATTCTTCCAGAGGAAATGTCTCAGGAACGTTTTGATTGGTTGAAGACAGTTGCAAGTGAAATCATTGCAACTCCTGGATGCGAGAGTAATGTTAAGGAAATTTATGACAAGGTATGGGAGCTTCGAAGAACACGTGATGATGTGTTTATCTTCAATCAATTTGCTGAATTTGGTAACTATCTCTTCCATTATGATGTAACCGCGAATGCTATGAAAGAGGTTCTTGCTAAAGAACTTGGGAATAATGATTATCGTGGAGTCTGCCTAACTACTGGCTCTGCTGGTACCATTGCTTGTGGTGATGCTATGAAACAAGCCTATCCTAATTCATTGGTTGTTGCAGGTGAGGCAGTTCAGTGTCCAACTCTCTGGCTTAATGGATTCGGAGGTCACAGAATTGAGGGCATTGGCGATAAGCATGTACCATGGATTCACAACGTCAAGAATTCCGATATGATCATCGCCATTGACGATAACGATCCTATGAATTTAATGCGTCTGTTCAATGAACCCGCGGGTCACAAGTATCTCTTAAATGAGATAGGAGTCTCCGAGGAGTTGGTTTCTCAACTCGAGCTACTTGGTATCTCAAGCATTGCCAATATTCTCATGAGCATAAAGTTTGCAAAATACTTTGAACTGACCAGCAGTGACGTCGTATTAACGATTGCAACAGACTCAATGGAAATGTATCAGTCGAGACTACGTGAAGCTACTGCGGCTAATGGCGAATATAAAAAAGAAGA
>CAYMLT010000297.1:0-4540 GCA_964391265.1 uncultured archaeon | reverse complement strand
GCAAATGGAAGAATCAGCCAGCCACCGACAACGAGAGGGATTGACATTAGCACATATCCTCTACGATAACCAAATCTCCCAAGCGATTTTGAATCGCTTGCAAATCCATATACTACCTTGAGATAGCCAGGAATGGCTCCAATTGCAAGCAAAACGCCTATTGTGATTTCATCAAACAATAGTTGGTCGGCCATATACACTGGAAGGAAAAGAAGAATTCCTGTCGTTGCAAAGCCCTCGGTCGCATAAAATAACGCGTAAAGGGCTTTGTAGAGTCTAGGTTTATACACGAAACCTGTTGTGTTCTCTAGAGTCATCCTTTCATCCTCAAGAGTAATCTGAAAGCAAAAACAGCAGATTTAAGCGTAGGATAAAAGTCCTAGGTATTCACCTGACGCCTGAGGAGGAGCTAGTGATTACAGCATATGAGCATGCCAGAACACTATCGGTAGATATTGGCCCAAGACCGTCCGGATCAGAAAACAATAAGAGAACTTCTGAATATCTACTAAACGAATTCAAATCAATCGGAGTTGCAAAATCGTATATTGACGAATTCAGATTGCGACCAGCTTTCTGGAGTGGTACTGCATCATTTGCGCTGGTTTTTTCATTCATAGTGATGTTGACATTGGGAGATTTTTCACTAATCGCACTATCTCTTGCAACACTGTTTCCAGTTTTAACAATTCTTGAAATCGACCAAGGCAGGGAAGTAATGATGAAAACACTTCCATCAGCCATCGGGAGAAATGTGATTGGAATAGAATCATCAATCAATGAAACTAGAAATAGAGTCATTCTCTGTGCGCATCATGATAGCAAGACTCAGGCAATTCCAATCAGGTTCAGAGGTGCAATGTTACTCTTTGTATTTGTGGATATGATTTACCTTTTCGTTGCATCGATGATAAGGGTGTTAGCAGATTTCGCATTTCCTCAACTGAGTTTTTTAACAGAATATCTTATCATGGGAAGTACAGTAGTGACATTGTACTATGGTATCTATGCGATTTTGAACTACGTGACTTCAGTAATCGAAGAAAGTCCGGGAGCTGAAGATAATGCTATTGCAGTAGGAATAATCCTTGAACTTGCAAAGAAACTCAAAGATACCAGATTGCAGCACACAGAGATTTGGTATCTATTTACAGATGCAGAGGAGATTGCCATGAAGGGTGCCAACGTGTTTGCGCGTCAATACAAAGATGACCTAAAACATGCATATGTGATTAACATTGAAGGTTGCGGTACAGATGCACCACTTGCATACTCCGTGAAAGAGCAGTCTATAATGTCCAAACCCACATCACCAATCCTCATTGATGCTCTTAAGAAGGGGGCCAGTGAAAAAGGTGAATCAATCACTCCTATTGCATTTCCAGCGACTACGGATGGATATCAATTTGCTCGCAATGGGTTTGATGTAGTGACAATCTGGCGATATAAGGAAGATGAAAAATCCGTTGCGCACACTCCTAGAGATACCATTGACAGAATGGACACTGATGCAATAAACAAGACCATTGAGTTCGTTGAATCAGTTCTCAGGATTATGGATGGGAGGGAGAGTCCCGCTCTTAACTCACAATGAACAAAATAAATCGCGAACCCTACAACTCTCTCTTCTTGAACGGGCACTACATCTCTCCGTCTCAAGGCAAGCTTGAGATTCTCGCAATATGTAGAACGGGTCCTAATTAATCCTTTGACGCTTTAGAGAGAAAGAAAAAAGAAAGGAAAAGGGTGGCTTTCGCCACCATCTTTTCTCAGTTTATGGCTTCTAGATGTATTTCCGGAGGCGCACTGAAGTCTGCTGGCTTTGTGCTCTTTCTGATAGCCCAAATGGTCATGACGAACAGGATGAAGAGAACCCCCACAAGGACCAGATTGATCTCCATTGAAACACCAAAGGTGAAACCAACAAACAAAGGTGCCAAGATAAGGCTGAGCAGGTTGACAACCTTAATCATAGGATTGAGTGCCGGGCCTGCAGTGTCTTTGAGTGGATCACCAATCGTGTCACCAACAACACCACATTTATGACGCTCAGAACCTTTGCCTGTGTTATTTTCTATTGAACGTGGTTCATCCTCGATGGCTTTCTTTGCGTTATCCCAAGCACCGCCAGCGTTAGACATGAACACTGCCAGTAGCTGTCCGGATACGATGATCCCACCAAGGAAACCACCCAGAGCCTGAACACCCAACAGAATACCAACCATGATCGGGATGGTTACTGTAAGAGTAGCCAATGATATCAATTCCTTTTGGGCAGCGGTTGTTGAGATACCTACAGCTCGGTCGTAATCTGGTTTCTTGGTGCCTTCAAGGATTCCAGGAATCCTGAATTGCCTTCGAACTTCCTGTACCATTTCACCAGCTGCTCGTGTTACAGCCTTGATGTTAAAGGCTGAAAACAGCCATGGAAGAGCGGCCCCCAATAGCAGTCCGGAAAATACCAATGGGTTGTCCAAGAATAGGTGATCAAGCTTCGCAACAACGATGTAAGCATCAAACAGACTGACTGCTGCAATGACTGCAGAGGCAATAGCTACACCTTTAGTGATAGCTTTTGTTGTGTTTCCTACTGCATCAAGTTCTGCCATCGTTTTCATTGCCTCTGTATCAAAGTCACCCGGTGAGAGTTCTCCGATTCCTGCTGCATTGTCACTAATTGGACCGTAAGAGTCCATCGCAACATTGTTACCAGTGTGGGACAACATCCCTATACCAATCAACGCGATTCCATAGAGCACCCATAGAACGCCGTCCATGGTTACGGGATCGAAGGCAATCGCAGGTATGAAGAATGCCGCAACAGATGGGATGAACAATGCAGTCGCAATTCCAAAGGAAGTTACAATCACAATCAGAGCAGCAACAGTTGACTCGTACCCCGCTACAAGCCCAGATAGAATGAATGTCGCATGGCCTGTATCTGCTGATTTTACAATTTCTTGAACAGGGGGCTTCTTTAGTGATGTAAAGTAGCTAGTAATCGGATTGAAGGATACTGCTAACATCACACCAACTGCAATAAGAATACCGAATCGCAGGTCACCAACATAGAACCATGAAAGAATCAGGGATAGAGTAATGGTGAAGAAACTAGATGCCTCGTAAGAGAGGAACATCGCCTTTTCAGCATATACTGCTGATTTCTTGAGGATTCTTGGCCAGACTGGAACCATGAAAGTCCCAATCATACTGCTGATTACGCCTATTGCACGGATGAATAATGGGAACACAACCACACAGAATGGGAAAAGTGGGAAAAGCGGAGAATCTTTGATGAAGTCAAGGTAAAGAACAACTGCAAGAATTAATGCCGATACAATTGTAACCTCATATGACTCGAAAATATCCGCAGCCATACCTGCGCAGTCTCCGACATTATCACCAACTAGGTCGGCAATAACGGCAGCATTTCTTGGATCATCTTCAGGAAGATCATGTTCAACTTTGCCGACCAAATCAGCACCAACATCTGCAGCCTTTGTGTAAATGCCTCCACCAACTCTCATAAACAGAGCAAGTAGAGTACCACCAAGACCAAATCCTAGTAGAGCATCTGGGGCAGCAATCCCGTAGATAATGAAGATCAATGTACCACCTAGTAATCCAAGACCATCAGTGAGCATTCCTGTAAAGGTGCCACCACGGTAGGAAATTGTTAGAGCACGATTGTATCTGTTTTCGCCTTCGCGTGTTGCCTGAGCCACTCGGATATTGGATTCAACTGCGATTCGCATTCCCAATTGTCCAACTATCAAGGAGAAGCTTGCACCCAGAATGAATGCGAGAGAACGACCGATACCAACAACGAGTTGGGCTGTCGCAATCCCATCAGGTGTGTCTCCGAAGAGAGCTAATGTACCTCGCTCTGGGAGAGTGATGTAGACCGTGAAGAAGAGGAGAACGGAAAGAGCTCCAAGAATCGGAAGGATTGATCTCAACTGCCTACGCAAATAAGACAGGGCGCCTTCTCGAATACCATTCCACACCTTCTGCATCTGCTCAGTACCCTTTGGGAGTTGAAGAACTCCTTTCCTGAGCCACCAGGCATACACGAGACTGACCAATGCTGCGCAAATGACTGTTGCAATCATTGCCTGCTCAACAAGGTGCATTTCAGTAAATGTCTCGAGTAATTGCATGTATTGTTTCACCATCTCTTGGTCTGGCCAAAATATTGCCGTTCATAGTCATGGAATATTCTGACCTAGTCCAATGTGATTTGAAGCCGAACCCACCTATAGCCCCTCTTAAGGATTACCGTATAGTTGATTCTTCGAAAGTGCATTGTGTCGATAGCAACAATAAGGTAGAGCAGAATAATAGATGTTTGGTGAGAAGGTTAATGTGTATTCCAGCCAAAGGAGAGTGAAATAGCATGAAACGTGAACATATTGTGACAGCACTCCTTGCCGTGGGGTGCATTGCACTGATTGTGGTTGGCATTATGATCAGGTTTCCTTCTACGCCAACTCTTCGGATTTTGCCTGAGCTGGATCCACTCCCCGCATTGGAAGACCCG
>CAYMLT010000296.1:0-4550 GCA_964391265.1 uncultured archaeon | reverse complement strand
CCACTCTTTCGATTAAAGATTGGTGATTATCGAGCTATCTACTTTGTGTTTAATGAAGAAGTTAGAATCACTGAAATCATTCATCGGAGTAGGGGATACAAGTGGTTGGAATAGGTTCATCTCAGATGGTCTTAGGGTATAGGCCGACGGGGTTAGGTAAACCAGGGAAACTTTTCCAGTACCTGTTTTTTGTTGAGCCACCCTTTTCTTTTTTTATGCTTATCTATTGTATGAGTGGATTCTCTTTTGGCAAACTAGAGAAGTAACTTCAAAGCACATTTCCAAATGAAAAAAGAGAGCGAAGATCTTCTCATATTCCTCAGTTCAAGTTGATAGGCCCCTCATCTGACGTCTTTTTTGCTTTCTTTTTTTGGAATATGAAGGCTACCATTATGACACTGCTCTCGTGTCCATTCCGCAATCTGATGAAGAGTATGAAACAGAGTTATTCCTGTAATAGTGAGACCATACTCCACTCTAGGGGGAATCTCGTCATAGCTCTTACGACTAACAATCCCCAAGCTAGTGAGTTCAGACAACTTTCTAGAAAGGGTTGAATCGCTTATTACATCACTTAATTCCTTAGTGAGATTCTCTCTTATCTCGGAATACCTAGTAGTGTTCTCACACTCTCCCAGCATTAGAATCAGAGGGATTGTCCATTGACGACCCAGCAGACGCACAACGCTCTCAAGGGGTTTAATACATGGCTGGTTTGAATATGATTGCCTATACATTCTTCGTCATCAGGTAGTTACTTCCATCCATAGGAGCAATAAGTTATATGGTTCCTCAAAACATGTTCTATTGGATGTATTCACAATGGCGAAATGTAAGTGTGAAAAAGGTGAACACCATATAGAGATGAATAGAGAAGAACGGATAGTTCATCTTGAGAATTGTATGGCTGAAACTATTCACAAATTAGAGTGTATCAAAGATGAAATAAAGATCCTTAGATCTCAATAATGGCATCACCTGACAATGGTCACCCTCTACTATGTATCCGTATTCAGGGAACTTTCCCAGTACCTGTATTATGTTGAGCCGCTCTTTTCTTTTTACATTAGTTAATCACGAATTATTGGACTTTTTATTTCATCTGAGAGATGGTATTATCTCTTATCTCAAGGGATTTCCGATCTAAAATCTGAGGCAAGCTGAACAATGCTTTCTTATGGTAGCATTGCGGATATCTAGACTATGATTCGCGTAGCAGGAATCCAAATCGCTCCCGTCTTCCTTGATGCTCAGGCAACATGGGAAAAACTGAGGAATAATATTGAAGAAGCCGCTTCGAAGGGTGCTGATTTGGTCACATGGGGCGAAACGCTACTACCAGGATATCCTGCTTGGCTCTCTCCATCTGGTGGTGCCAAGTTCAATAATGAAGATCAAAAGGCTGCGTACGCAACATACTGGAGAGAAGCTTTGGACCTGCATGAGAGCGTATTAATTGGTGAAATGAAGACTCTAGCAGTAGAACATAACGTGATGCTCATGGGTGGAATTGCTGAGAGGTCTGGGGGTTCCATCTATTGTACACTTCTCACAATAGGTGCGGATGGAGTAATCAGAGGTCGCCATCGAAAAGTGAAACCAACTTACGAAGAACGTCTAGTGTGGGCAGATGGAGATGCGCTGGGTTTGAAAACGTATCAGCTAAAAGACACAAAAGTGGGGGGCTTGAATTGCTGGGAGAACTGGCTTCCCCTTGCGAGAGCTTCACTCCACTTGCAAGGCGAGATTCTTCATGTTGCTGTTTGGCCAGGTAGCGAACGCAACACGAAGGACATCACACGCTTCATTGCTTTGGAGGGCCGTTCATGGGTGGTTTCAGTATCAGGGCTCTTGCGTCCAACAGATTTTTCCCACTTGAAAGAAGAGGAATTTCCGATGAAGAATATCATGGAATCGCAAAATGAAACCTTGATGAACGGAGGATCTGTCATTGTAAATCCAAGAGGTGAAACTGTGGCGGGTCCCTTGATCGATGAAGAAGGAATAATCTATGCGGATATAGATCCCTTTCTTGCGATTCAAGAACGTCAGAACCTAGACATTAGTGGTCATTATTCGAGATTTGATATTTTCAACAGACCTCTTCGGGAGGATTAGTCAGAAATTATTGATACACTCTTTCGCAATTCGAATTTTCTATAAGTAATCGTTTTCCCAGTAGTCAGGGAGACTCGTAGAATATGGAAGCGCAGAACACAGAACAGAAACGGGTTCGCACCATTTCTGCAAATTGGGTTACAATAATAGCAACTCTAATCACATTGTTTTGTCCTTTAGCCGTACAATTCTATAATTATCGGGGACCACTTTTCGGTGACATTACTATCGTGGCAATGGCATGGATTTACTACTCAAACTCAATGATGGGGCCATTTGATGGTCTTATGATAAGCCCATTTCTGCTCCTCCAATCATTACCATTTACATTCATGAGATTTGTATTCGGATATATGCTCTATCAGCTTTACAGTCGTAAAAGCACAATAAAGAGAGTCATGCTAATAGGTATCGCAATGGAACTTTTTCTGCCTGTATTCTATTTCATAATCTATTTGCCAACACTTTTCATGAATCCCGGATGGTTTTACATTCCATGGGTTTTGCCAATACCAATCCTTCTACTCTATGGGATAGCGATAGTGAAGGGATATCCTCCTCCTCAAGAAAAATTCTGGATTGAAACTGAAAAGAACGAATATTGGTGGGAAAACCCTAAGGGAACTGAGGCGCCTATGAAAATCATTGATTCCACTCCACAAACCGACGAAACTGCGTTTCCACCTGATGGTGCCACAACGCAAACTAACGATGATTGGTTGAACGAAAGCTAGAAGATGTGGAAGAAACAATCTATACCGGTATGATTCCTTTATCATGATTCAAGAATGTTCGAATCTGGGTATTGGCGATTATAATTCCCCTTTTGCTGTTTTACGTAGATCATTGAATGAAGGAAGATAATTCAAATCATGCGCCCTTTCGTTATCCGAATCTGATATAAGATATTGATTCACGTAGAAATTGGGAGATTCGTACATGAAAGCAAACGAGAATTCCGAGTTGAAGAGCAGTAGAACCCTTTCACCAAATGTAGTAGCCGCAATCATTGGGATTGTTGCATTCCTCGGACCGATTGATGGCCAATTTTATTCTGGATGGGGTGGCTCAGAACTCTCAATTATGTCGTTCCTATGGACCTATTACTCTGATTTTTCGGGACCCTATGGTGGTTATGGCGGTTTTGTGATAGAGCCGTATATGCTATTTACCGGGCTTATACTTGGCACATTGCGTCCTGTCTTCGCGTACATGATGTACCGTTTGTATAATGAAAAGACCACTAAAAGACGCGCATTGATTGTAGGTGTCGCTGCAGAACTCCAGCTTGTAGTGATAATGCTCATCGCCTATCTACCCATACTTCTCTCCCCATATCCTGGTATGTTCTATATTCCTATAGTTTTTCCAATACCAATTCTGATACTTGTAGGGCTGGCAATAATCAATGTCTTTCCACCGAAAGTGAGCGAATCGTGGGTTGAAACTGAAGAGAGCAAACACTGGTGGGAAAAGTCAGAAGATCAAACGGACTTGCCGTTAGTGGTTAGTGATACTGCTCCCAAACCCGAGAGTGCTGATAATGCCGTTCCAGAACCTAAAGATGATTGGCTGAAGGAAAACTAAGAGATGGCATGGTGCTTACGCTAAAAGAAGAGCTTATCTCTACCAAGCACTCTATTTCACAAGCTGAGGTGTAGGTATGGCCAGAGTGTATTATCCCGTTGTGGCAATAATCTGCATTCTACTAACGTCAACAATTTCTAGTGGATTTTCTTCACCAATCACCAGAGTTGATGACATATCAAGTAAGAATATAGACATTCTCGCGGACAATTATGATGATTTTTCTCAGGGTGATTTTGATAACGCGCAATTCTCTCGGGTGAATTTGTCGCTGAGTTTAGATGAAGAAACATCAACTGTACATGGAGAGATGCAAATTGATTTCTATAACGGGGACCCAATACAATTCGCCAGTATCCCATTTCATTTATACACTTCAGGTATGATGTACGAAAACCGACGAGGTGGGATTACCATCAATAGCATCGAGTCAACAGGTTCTTCCCCGCAAGTAACTGACCGTCACGTTCTTTCTGATCAGAACCTTCTCTGGGTCGACATAGAATCACCTGTACAACCTGGGGAATTCGTATCTTTTGATATCAACTTCACAACTGTGATGCCAGATGGCCAAGACAGATCAGGGGTCTATGGGACTGATGCTGCTCAAAACAAAATCTACACTTTCTCCAGTTCCTACCCGATTCCGTGCGTCTTCGATAAATATGATGGATGGAATATTGATCCCTACTCCGATGTGGGTGACCCTTTCTATTTTGACATGGCTTTCTACGACCTCTTTGTAGACGTCCCCAGTGCTATGGTATTAGCAGCAACTGGCGAAGTAGCGGCACGAACAACATCTGATGGACGAACAAGATATCATTACGAAATCTCCTCTCCAG
>CAYMLT010000295.1:0-4579 GCA_964391265.1 uncultured archaeon | reverse complement strand
ATCGTTGAGTGATAGAATCAAGAAGGAAGGCATGTTCCATCCATACATGGATGGTGGTGCACTAACTCACATCTTCCTTGGCGAGGCTAATCCAGACCCTGATGCTCTATGGTCTCTCACAAAGAAGATTGCACGAGAAACTTTGAGCAGTTACTGGTCTTTCACCAAAGATGTGATGTGGTGCGGCGAGTGCGGCTATCAGGCCGGAGTAGATTGGCGCAACGCCCGATTCGCATCAGTTGAGGATCTCGACAAGCTGTCCTGTCCAAAGTGTGGACACGTGGGGATTGATATTGTGTCGCGAATCACAGGCTACATGCAGTCGCTCAGTTCATTCAATAAAGCGAAGCGACAAGAGTTCTTAGACCGCCATAGATACACGCTTTGATTGGTCAATCTTTGAATGTCCAATCGGTGTCTTTGCAGCGAGTTAGAACGGGTATCTAAGTGGCAAAAGAGCTGTCTTACGCGCAAACAATCAACAGTCTGATTCGATCAGCCCCTACCACTTTCAAAGGCCCAAAAAGCAAAAAGGATTGAACACTACACCGGTATCTTGTGGTAAGTCTCAAGATGCTTCTAATGCAACAAAGTACACAAGGTTCGACCATAGCTGTATTCCTTCTCATTCCCTTCTTAATTCTAACAGCAGTACTGATAATATACGTGGTACGCAAAGTAGTGAAGAGTAGATTGGATAATCCAAGAGAACCATTCGAACAAACAGAAGGAAGAAAGGTAGTACATCTTCTGAGAAATACTTCTCCTAAGACTCGTCTCGCTGCTATGGTCATTATCATAATAGTGACAATAACAGGAGTCGTTGTGGTTGGGCAACAACCTGTCCATAGAACAAACATAGTTCACTCAGACCTATACGGAGATGTCACCGATGCCGACATCGATATCGTGGAGATCAGATCATACCTGAACGGCACCGAATTATATCTACAGCTAACGGTAGATGGAAATATCGTGGAAAGCAACGCTACGATTACCTATCAATACAAAATAATTGTAGTCGTAAAAGGAGTTGCAGACGACAGTAGTGCTTCTATCTATATGTTGACATATGAGAATGGTTCGATGGGTGTATCGTCGTATTCATCTTGTAGTTTTGTACATGGCGCAACCTTGACCATTGTAATTCCAATTTCAACAATTATTCATGGACGCTACATGATAGGTCTTGAGGGTTGGGCACAGACCCCTTTTGAACAGGACCTCACTCCAGAGGATAGAGATGGCGAAGTTGCACATTTGTTGTTTTAGGATAAAGGATTGCTACATGCAGTCGCTCTCAAGTTTTAACAAGGCTAAACGACAGGAGTTCCTAGACCGGCATAGATACACTTTGTAAAACTCAGTCCTCGAAGATCCAATTGGTATCCGTTCCATGGCAGAGGAAAATGTGAATTTCAGGAGATTATACATCTCATTGAGATTGCCTTCGGATTTTTCCAATCTGGTAATGCCCCATACTGACCTCCTCTAAGAAGCCGCCTCCGACTAGCTCTCTGATAGCAATCCCTGTTGAACCTGATAGGGCTCCTTTACTCTTCATATGATCCAAGATGTGCCTTCGAGTGACTCCTTTGTTGGAGGGAATTTGATTGACAAAATCTAGGATGTGATGATGCAGTGAAGTAAGGTCCTCGGTATGGTCTATGACCTTTTCTTCTGTCCATCGATACGTCTCGTCTTCCTTTCTGATTCTGTAGCCTAAACGCAATGTGACAATAAGATACAGAACAAAAATTCCCAGAATGATGGCAGCTATTGATAAGAGTGGCCACGAAGAAGTTAATGGATTAGGATTTAGTATTCCGAACTGGACTGTAGATAGAACTGCAATCACTGTGAGAATTCCCATGAACGACAACGCGAAGATATTCAGGTAATAACTACCTGCAGCCGAACATTCAAAGGAACAATATGTACTGCTTTGTGAGGATAGTTCCCCATAGACCCGACGTCCGCACCAAAGACACCTGGGCGTTGAGTCCCCATATTCTCCTTTTCGAGGATACTTTGTCCTGCTTACCATGACTACCACAAGTTGTTGTATTCCTCAAGGGCTTTAGCATTTTTCTTTCTCATAAATGCAGTCGATTCAGGCTATGTGTAGTCATTATCGAGTTTTAACAAGGCCAAACGACAGGAGTTCCTTGGCAGAGGCAGGTATACTAACTGATCAAGATTTGTTCGTTAGTCATTCTACGCTTCTGATGTCTACTAAAACCTGTTTCAGACCCTTTTCTCTCAGATTTAGTTCCAAAGCGGAGGCGCTTTTGGAAAGAATAGTCAGATAGAGAATGTAAGCAACCGAGATGGGAGCTAATGCAATTAGAGGCGATGCGATGACTACAACTACAGGAATGAGAAAGAACCAGATTGGAACTTCTACACCGTATGTAGGAAGCGCCTGAAACCAAGCAATCATGTCTATCGAAATAAAGACGTATGCTAGTAGAGTTGTTATTCCTCCAAAGCCTTTCAGGAGGGTGAGATACCAATTGCCAACCCCCATAATATCTGCAGTCTCTCCAGTGGATCTCTTTTCACAAATGATACCAATATCCTCCAACATCCATGCAGGAGCAAACACAATTGAGATGAAACTGGCAATCAGGAGTAGGATAAAGAACAATGGCATACTTGCAAGAAGAGGTGCTGCAACTGGAGCGGGGAGAGAATCAAAGCTCTCTACAACAAAGAGAGAATATACGATATCTGGCACCTGTGTTAGCGAAAAAGATACACCTAATGAAACCAAGGCAGGAGTAATTAGCCTCTTCGCGTGGCTTGTCTGGATTTCTAGTGAATCTCTCTTTTGGATGTAGTAATTATAGGACCCTCCCGTGAATATCCGATGAAGTCCAAGATACCGCTTCAAGAGAAATGCTGAGATTGCGTATATGATCATTCCAGAAAGCAAAGCAATTACCCAGATCCAGACAAAATCTACCAGAATGTCCCCAGGAAGAA
This sequence comes from uncultured archaeon, assembly GCA_964391265.1. Lineage (GTDB taxonomy): Archaea > Asgardarchaeota > Thorarchaeia > Thorarchaeales > Thorarchaeaceae > MP5-2226. The sequence goes on along the minus strand of CAYMLT010000295.1, from coordinate 1,591 downwards.
TGCGATAGAGTCCAAGAGGACTTTGAAATAGAAATATTCCCATATATGTGAGAATCACCGCAAGTCCTGCAGAAATCAATGCGATGCTGTTCGTCACGATTACTAGTCTCTTTGGATATTCTCTTTTTGAAATTTGAGGGGGTTCAACCACTACAATCACCAGATTCCAGATGTGTTATGAAAACACTAAATCACAATACAAACAATCTCTTGAATCTAACCCATATCTTTTCAGGATAATGTGTCATCGCCATAGTCGGATTTTCTGGTCTTGTCATTGCGTCAAAATGAGCCTTATTTACTAGGATGAACATCCTTCATTGTTACTTTTCATGCCGATTCGCCGTATGAATCGGGGGGATTAGAAAATGGAAAAACATGTTTTCATAATTACTTTACTTCTAAGCAGTATTTTGCTGCCTGGAAGCACTCAGATTTCATCACTTACACAAACCAATGAGATGATTCCAAGTGCCGATTTGTCCACGATAAGGGTGGCAATTTTCAATGGTTCTACGACCGAGATTTCTTACGCATGCAAGAATGCGTCCAAGTCAATGTTTGAGTGGATGGGCTCAACGGTGGACTTCATCGATGAGGATGACATTATGGATAACAAGCTCTACAACTATGATATTCTTGTGTTTCCACCAGGGAATCTTCCTGAGTATTCTGTGAAATTGAGATCGGAAGGCAAGGAGAAGATTCGGGAATACTTGAGGAATGGAGGATCGTATGTTGGAATCAGTCGTGGGGCACATTTTGCCTGCGAGATTGCTGACGTTTATGGAATTGAATCAGAATGGGGTTTGAATATCTTTAATGGAACTGGATATGGTCCTGTTGGCGGCTTTCTTGATCCACATATGTATCAAGCAAACATAAACAAATCACAAACTGCAATAGATCTTTCAGAGATCCCAAATTCACTTATGATGATGGGTTGGGAATCCATCATGTTTCTGCCGGAAAATAACGTACCCTTCAATGTTATTGCCACATATGAAACATACCTTCATCCGGCAATGATCTCATACGAATACGGCCAAGGAACTGTCTTTCTCTCAGGTATTCATCCAGAGTTTCAAGAGGACGATGATAGTGACAACACATCTTACTTCGACCAGAACGAGGATCCCGAATCTGATTGGCCCTTGATGGAGAAAGTTGCCAGGTGGTTAGTTGATACATCTACATGGAATAATGCATCAATAGATGATATCATCCATCCTGAAACTCAAACAACCTCTACAAACACAACTTTAGGTGAACCTTCTACGCCTTTACCAATTGAAACAATCGCAGTAATTGGAATGGTTGGAGCGTTCATTGTTGCGGTAGCTGTTGTACTACTCAAGCGAAAAGCATAGAGGCGGAATGGAGGTTGAGGATGGGTATCCTCCGCCTCTTCATCTCAAGACGCCTGCAAGCCACTCCGAATATCTTCAAGGATTTGACGAGGTTTCTCTCCAGCATGGGACAGCCATTCTTTAAGTGTGTCACATCCATATTCGTCACAATGTGCACATGTAGCCACTCCTTTTTCTGATGCACAGGTTCTCACGGAACATTGACCACAGAATTTGAAATG
>CAYMLT010000294.1:0-4583 GCA_964391265.1 uncultured archaeon | reverse complement strand
CAGCTCCTTCCGAAACAGTAGTATAATCAACTAGTCGCGTTTCTGTTTTCTCAACTGGAGCGATTTCTTGGATTTCAAATATCATAGATTGGGAAATCAAATCTGTCGTTTCAGTAAAACTGAATGATTCATTAAGCGCATTACCTGAAAGAGAGTAGGCGTCGTAGTACTGTTCGAGTAGATCAGGATTCCCAATTGCAACAACTTTGTCGCCCATGGATCGCACTATATACGAGTCCATTGTTGTTTCCACGATGCCACCACCAATCCATAGGATTGACGCTAGTGAGAAACTCAGGAAAAGAGTCAGTATGGTTCTTCGTGTACCCTTGACACGACGACCAGTTCCTTTTGTAGCAATCCGAAAGGATAAACCAAACGTATCAAGATAGCCAACACGTCGCACTTTAGTACCAATCTCAGGGTTTAGTGAGGAAATAGGAGATTCATGAACGGCATCGTAAATTGGCTTTTGTGCTGCGAAGTACCCTGCAAACAGCAGTACACCAACGAGTACGGCAATTGAAAGGATTGGGAAGCTGAAGACGAAGTCTACACCAGAAATAGAGGATGCAATCCATAACAGACTTAGCAAGTAGAGAATTGTACCAATCGCGACACCAAAAGCGACTCCCCCAAGGAGAAGTATAACAGCCTGTGCCATGAAATGGTCAAAGATAGTATCAGTTAATGTCCCGATGGATTTCATCAAGCCAATATCTTTTCTCCGACTCTCAAGTTCAAGTGAAATGTCGCTAGATATTACTGCAACACCTAAGAACAGAATCAGAATGAGTGTGGTCCAAATAAAGGTGTTATAGAAAACTGTGAGCACAGATGCCAACCCAAAGGAGGTTAGCGTTGTTGTCACATCAAGCATCATAGTGGAGAACAGGAATAGGAATGTTGTACTTGCCACGACAGTAACTAATGACAACAGCACAATAGTAGTTCTGAAGGGCCGTCTCTTGAGATCCTGAGATGCATAGTCCTGTTCAGACATTCTCCTTCAACACTCCTTTGTTCATAGAAAGACGCCGCACACCTTCTAGATTCATTATATGCTCATCATGGGTCATAACGACAATGGTCTTTCCGTTTTGATGCAACCATACCAAGAGGTCTCTGATCATTTTTCCGGATTCACGATCTAGGTTAGCTGTTGGTTCATCGGCAAGTATAATCGGGGGATCATTTGCCATCGCTCGAGCGATAGCAACTCTCTGTTGCTCACCTGAGCTAAGTTGCCAAGGTAAATGATCCATGCGCTCTCCAAGCTCTACTCTTTCAAGTAAGCTAATCGCCTCCTTCCGCAAAACCTTAGTGGATTTATCGGTAAGTTGCATCGGGAACATTATATTCTCTACAGCAGTTAATGTAGAAACAAGATTATAGCTTTGAAAGATGAAGCCTGTTGTGTTCAATCTAAAGGTGGCCCTAAAGGTTTCATCGTAATCGCCAATGGGCACATCCATAATGAAGATGCGACCGGTTGATGCATAGTCAATGGCTCCAATAAGATTCAAGAGAGTTGACTTGCCCGAACCTGAGTATCCTGACACAACCACAAACTCCCCAGATTTTACTTCAAGATTTGCATCATTGAGGGCGTTAATCTTTCTTCTTCCAAGATCATAGGATCTTGATACATTCTCAAGGCGTATTGCAAAATTCACATCTTCACGAAGGTCAGCATCCGCCTCATCGTCATCAAATTCATATACGGCGTCATTTGGGCCAAGTATTGAATCGTCTTCCATTTTCATTTCACTCCAAATTCCAAGATAATAGCCGCTCTGATGAAGCATATAGAGCCGTTCTATGTTCAACTTAGGTTCACATTCGAATGTGGAATTAAGATAAACGTGAGGGTACAGCCCGTAACGCTTACACCAGAGCCATGCTTTCAATTATAGAATGTGCCCATTCTGATAGTATCAGTGGGCGCTCCCGTCCAAATACTCGTACTATGTTCAACACGTCTGCTTTGAGCAGATTGTTAGTATAGTATGAGATGAGGCTCTTGTCTAGCGACATCGTTCGGCTTAGCTCAGCCTGAGTCACACGACCTTGGTCCACGATTTCTGAAAGAATCGTGCGAACCGTGGGATTCCGAGATAGCGCACTAAGCTTCAGCACCTGCTCATCTGAGGAGTACCCGGATGGGAAGAAATGCTTTGCATTTCCAACTCTGCAGGATGTGATGTCACCAGAAGATTCCAAGTGTTTAACATGATACTGGAGCGCACCCATCGCGCAACCTATGTTTCTTTGAAGTTCACGAAGATGAATACCGGGATGCTCATCGATTTCACTCTGAACAACTTCCCGGAGCTTGGGTGCCTTATTCTCACTTCGCCGGTCCATCACTACGGTACCTATCATCAAACTGAAGATAGTTGTCGGCGAGAAAATTTTGGTGTAAAGATCAGGGAATAAAAAGATAGTACCGCCACTTATAGGTGCAGATAGAATTGTAACATTGAGAGTTACTTGATTATTTGCAGATATTGCCATGAGGTCCATATTCTGGATGCTCAAAGCTGAACCGGTATTTGCGGTATTGAAAAAGAAGAAACTAATCACACCAGAGGCAATTAGTGAAAGAACTAGTCCCATGAGTAGTTTCTTACTTCTCAATTTCATTTTATACGCCCTAACAAACCTGTGTTGTTTTCATATAAAGCCCCTTGCTTTGTAGTAATCTCGTACTATATGAGGCTTTCAGCCTTTTGGAGGATAACTCATTTTGATGTGGAAGGAGCATAGTGGATTGCCAATTGCTACGCAGCTTTCTTCGGTAACCTCAAGAGTTTGAAATTCAATTCGGTTGTGCTCTGTCAGATATTCAAGGACAGACTCAATGAATCCTTTTAGAAAATAGCATGATGGCTCAGTACTATCATATCCTTCTGCATACGGGTTGTCCTTTATCTCGATAATAGCCTCTTCATCTAACCACAGTTTGTATAGCTTTGCAATCTTAACATCACCAAAAGGAACGATGAGTGTTTCTAACGCCATCTTGATGAATTCAATGATACCCTTGAAATCACCGGGGGGCTTTTGCTTTCCGATTTTAAAATACTCTCGTTGTGCCTCAAGACCAGCTAAACGACCAGCGCTGTAGTAAAGATCCTTAACGCGCTCGGGAAACATAACTGCGATCCTGCTGCCAATTTTATTCCATGTCTTTGAGAAGAAAGCTCGCATCAGGTCGCGTTCTTTTAGCTTACCCTGCCACCATGGAATGACGTCATCGTTGCTTGACATAGTACTGTCACCCTATAAATCAAGCAATCATCTGCAGAGCTGAATAAGTGCTTTGTGATGATATATAGGACATAAATTACGTAAGACGGATATTCCAAACACACTGTTCGGATCCTGTTGCTCGACTCATTTCTTGAAAGATTTTTGCCTGGACTCCTTTGAACTGCAGAATTGATTCCATGATGCCGCTAAAGATTTCGCAGTAACCAAAACCTCTCATACCTTCAAGAGAAATATCTTGGCACCAAATACAGTCTTTGTCGCCCACTCGAATTGAGCCACGGGCTGAATCCATATCCACCTCTTGTGGTCGCCGGTCATAGAGGATTTTGTACACAATATCCACAAGTTTGGCAACATCTTCGCGGGTGGCGATTGTATCCTTTGTCTTCTCGGCAATCTCAGTGTTCAGATATAGATGTGAACCAATATTCCTTCCAATCTCTCGAAGTGCTTCATTCGCCTCTTCAATATTGCCAGTTTCATCAAGAACTTTGTCAACGATATACGTATACATTGTTAGTAATAGTGGATTCTCAATTTTAGCCATAATGATCAATCCTCATTGATTGGTCAATTATATTGTCTTGCCAATCATTTGAACCGATTTGCGATGTCTTGCAAGAATCTGAATAACACCAGGTGTTGCTACTCCAGTCGTCTTGGCAATTTCCTCGGTTGTACGGGAGCCGTTGCAAAGTTTCAGAATCTCCATATCGGAAGCAGAAATCTTGCTGTCATCGCCTTCAAACTTGGGACATTTCACAAAGCGCCCCATCTTCCCAGGTGCTGCATCTTCCGAGCTTACCTCTTCAGCCACAGGCACCTCGACAATTCCCCGTGCAGCTGTCCATCCTAACAACTCAATTACTCGTTCGGTGGGTTGGAACATCGTATCTGCAATCCCAGCGACATCCATAGAGCCATCGAGAAGCATCAGAACATCAAAACCAAAGTTCCGGTACTTCGTTTTCATTTCATTGTACAGATCAGATTCGAGCGACAACGAATTCGCATAGGTAGGACCCCGTTTTGGAACAGTGCTGGGCGTTATCGCAAAATCAGCGGCAGTTTTTGTTGCCGCAGGTGCTGGTTGTGTGGGAGCTGTTGATTTGGCTACAGGAGCTGGTGCCAGAGCCGAAGTTTCTTCGGCTGTTGTGGATGCTGCTTTTATTGCTATGCTCTCAAGAACCTTCAAGTTTGTTTCAGCAGAATCTTCAAACTCTTCTGGGGGAGGAGGCAATTCAATTCCCTCAAGAAGTCGCAAGACATTCTTTGTTTTTGCAATAGCCAATCCAAGCTGTAGCTCG
>CAYMLT010000293.1:0-4589 GCA_964391265.1 uncultured archaeon | reverse complement strand
TTTAATCTCTGACTTAGATGTCGATATTGCGATCCTCCTATTGATGGTAGGTTCGATGATTACGCTTCTAATCTTCTTAGGTGCAATAGGATTCTTTGTCAGATTCAACAAACGACTTCAAGGAGCAGTCATTGGGAAGGGAATTGGCGAAGTAGACCTCAAGGGCCCACGAGTAAAATCGGTTTTGACGATCTACGGTCTTGCTGTTGGATTGATTCTGATTATTGGAATGTATATCTATTGGATTATTTGGAGATATTGGCTCGCGCCAATTGCTGCAACCTCTCTGAGTTTCCTGATTCTTTCTCTATCAACTGGTATGTTCGTATTGGCGGTATTGATACAGCTCGTCGTAATCGCTCTTGGAAGAACCGCAACTTCGGTTATTGAGAAAGTACTGGTGGATCAAAAGTAGCTTTCATTCAGATGCAAGAGTCAGATTTAAAATGTGACCGAGCTGCTCCAAATGCTACGGAGAAAAGGGAATGAGAAAGATTCACCTCTGGCAGATAGTATTCATCATTGGCCTTATTGTTGTTCTCAGCGTACTTGCTGTTGAAATCACTGGATTTCCCGAATTTCCAACACATGATTTTGATGTCCTTCCATATCTGGATCTAATTGGAGGAATTCTGCTAATCGCGGGAGCGAGTGAAGCCTTTGTTCTCTCGGTTGAGGGTATTGCTCACCATATGAAGCTTACAGATTACGTTTCAGGAATCTATGCCAGTCTTGCCGCGACCATTCCTGAATTATCTGTACTTGCATTTCTGATTCTCCAGAAAGAGTTTGAGCTAGCCTGGATCCTTGCTCTTGCGACAATCTTTGTAAACACGTTGGTGTTTGCTGCCTATTCTCTTGTCCTTCCCAAAGATGAGAAAGGAAACTTCAGGTTGCCGGACGCAATTATGTGGGTGGGTTCAGATCTTCTAACGGTCGGAGCTGTCATTAGTTTGGCCGTCGGACTCTCTATGATTCTTTTGCAGATTTTTGTTGCACCAACATTACCTCGTCAGATCATCTATTTCACATTTGATGAGCTTATTGTCTTCGGTGGAACACTCATCGGTGTCTTTATTGCGTATCTTTACAATATTACGAAATACTATGGAAGATGTGATCCCTCTTCAGATGACCCCGCTGTTGAGTGCAAGATACGGAAACCGGTATCGAAAGCGACTGTTGCAACCCTTCTAGTTGTGGCATCTGCAGGAGCACTATTGGGCGGTGAAGCAGTAGCAACATTTGCTAACTTTGCTCAGGAAGGACTTGGATTGAACTTCGTTCAAGCTGCTTTGCTTCTGGTTGTATTTGGAGGCCTCCCGGAATACATTATTGTTGCTTCCAGTCATGCAAAAGCTGAAATTGAGATTGCACTTTCGAATGCATTTGGTGGCATTGTACAGGTGTTTTTCGTAGTATTCGGATTCACACTTATTGCATCCGGACTGGCTTTTGGAAAAGTCCCAGTCGATCTCTATTCTGTTGTACTGGTGATATTTGCATTCCCAACACTGCTCATATTGAGAACCACGATTACAGATGATGCGAAGATAAACAACCTTGAAGCTATAGCTATGATAGCAGTATTCGTCATGATGCTGTACATCTTGCTTGTGTTCGGAAACCAAACCGTCGTACATCCATAGCAGAGATGGGAATCTGTCCTTCTGTCAATAATTTCGTCCTAACTTGTGAGTAAATGGCAGGAATGGACCTTCTGTTTTTATTCTCTGCATATTGTATCATCAGAAATGAAGAAAGGTGGTATCTAGGGAATCTTCGCATTAGGAATAGATATGATGCGGCGTCCTTCAATCCCCTCATTTTTCAGATGTTGATTCCAAAAAACATGAAATCCTCGGGGAACCCCCCGAGGAACAAAAAAGACTAGATGATGCTTAGGTGCTTGCCAACTTTCTCGTACGCATTTAGCGCAAGGTCAAGCTGTTCCTTGGTTAGACCACTATTCATCATGTTCCTGATACGTGCTTTGTCACGGGCAACCATCGGGAAGACGATTGGGAGTGCAAGGATGCCTTCCTTGAAGAGGCCATTACTAAGCTCAACAGCCTTGGAACTCTCACCACACATCGCTGGGATGATTGGGGTCTGGCTGACTCCCGTATCATAACCGAGATTTTGGAGACCCTTGACGAAGTACTCTCTATTCTCCCAAAGAGTCTTGACGTGTTCCTCTTCATTCTCAAGAACATCAATAGCCGCGATGCAAGCTGCAGCAGTTGCAGGTGGATGTGATGCACTAAGAAGCCAGGATCGGCTCTTGTTCAATGCATAATTGACCATATCTCGGCTACCAGAAACATGGCCTCCCATGACGCCGAATGCCTTGCTAAATGTGCCCATTTCAAATTGAACATCATGATGTGTTAAATTGAAGTGGGAAACGATACCTCGACCGCCTTTTCCTAGAACAGCTTCACCATGTGCGTCATCAACGTAAATCATTGCACCGTGTTCTTTAGCTGCTTTTGCAATTCCATCGAGCGGAGCTATGTCTCCATCCATACTGAAGACCCCATCTGTGATGATGAGCATCTTAGGAGGCTTCTCCTTTTCCGCTTCATTTAGGACTCTCTCGAGGTCTCCTACATCATTATGATTGTATACAAATCTGGTTGCCTTTGTAAGCCTAACGCCATCGATAATGCTACCATGGTTAAGCTCATCGGAAATGATTGCATCACCCTTATCCACAAGTTGGGGAATAAGACCTTCATTGGTTGTGAAACCAGCACTATAGGTAAGGGAGGCTTCTGCGCCTTTGAAATTCGCTAATCTCCTTTCTAATTCAAGGTGGTAGTCCATCGTCCCTGCAATTGCACGGACAGAACCAGAACCGACACCATGCGATTCGATTGCTTTCAAAGCGGCTTCTTTGAGCTTTGGATGGTTGCTGAGGTTCAGGTAATTGTTGCTGCACAGCATAATGACCTCTTTGCCATCAATCATTGCTTTAGGAGTACTTGGTCCCTGAAGCTCTCTAATGACCCAATTCAAATTCTGATCAACAAGCTTTTGGAACTCTGTCTTCATCCATCCTGTAGGATCTCTCATAGTTTTCACCATTGATGTGGATTATTTTCCACAGACCCTCAAAAAATCGGGTCAAGTCTAATCGGGGCGCAAATCTTAGACTATATTAGGGCTTCGCTTGAGGTTATTGAATCATAATTCGTTATGCATGAATATACATATCGATATGAACTAATCGAACATATCGGTTATATGGAAGTATTACCCTATTCTAGACTACAAACGAGGCTATGAAAATGGGGAAAATACTCAGAATTGATATGTCCGACCTCTCTCATAAGTGGGATGGTCCTCCAGCAAAATACAAGGATCTTGCTGGGAGAGCGTTCACTTCCAAAGTTGTACGCGAAGAAGTTGACCCTACGTGTCACCCCTTGCGAGAGAATAACAAATTCGTGATATCGCCTGGTCTGCTCGCTGGGACTCTAGCTCCCTCATCAGGTAGACTAAGTGTTGGAGCCAAGTCTCCTCTTACCGGAGGCATCAAGGAAGCCAATGCAGGCGGACTAACGGCAACTCGACTTTCCAGAATTGGTGTATCAGGTATAATCATTGAAGGAACTCCATCCAACGATGATTGGTATAGCATCCACATTAGCAAGGAAAAATGCGAGATCAAGAAAACCAACAATTATGCAGGAATGGGTCTGTATGATCTCATCGGAAAGATTTGGAAAGACACGGGATCGAAACCTGGAATCATCGGTTCTGGAATTGCAGGGCAGAGGTTGCTGGTTGGAGCTGGTGTCTTTGGTAACAACATCGAAAATTCCGACCCTGGTAGATACGCCGGAAGGGGTGGACTTGGTGCTGTGTTAGGATCTAAGCGAATCGTTGCAATAATCAGTGATGATGCTGGCGGAGAACGACCCAAACCTAAGGATGCTGATAAATTTGAGAATGGTCGCAAAGCACTCCGCGATGCACTAGACAAACATCCTGTAACTGGAGTTCTCAATAATGATAAAGGTGAACCATTTGGTGGTTTGAAAAACTACGGCACCAATATACTTCAGAATATTCTAAGTGAAGCTGGAGGTCTTCCAACCAAAGGATTCAGTACTGGGCGATTTGATGGCGCTGCAAAGATCTCTGGTGAAGCGGTTCATGAGCTCGTTGACAAAACAAAGGAGAAGTTTGGAGATAAGGCTGAGGGTAAATATGCCCATGCTTGTCATCCAGGCTGCGTTATGTCTTGTTCAAATGTAGTTCCTTATGAGGACACCGGAAAGGTACATGTTTCTCCACTGGAATACGAAACTGCGTGGGCTCTTGGTGCAAATCTCGATATCAGCTCACTTCATGATGTAGCTGAACTCAATCGCATTTGCAATGACGTTGGTCTGGATACCATAGAAGCTGGCAACACAATTGCTATGCTCATGGAAGGTGGCCTAATTGAGTATGGTGATGGTCCTGGAGCTATTGCCGCTCTAAAAGAAGCATATAATCCCAAATCAGCAATGGGCAAGCTTGTCTGCTCAGGTACGCTGTTAGTTGGAAAAGCTCTTGGTGTCACAAGGATTCCAGTT
>CAYMLT010000292.1:0-4631 GCA_964391265.1 uncultured archaeon | reverse complement strand
TGTTTCATCCTCCTGAGCTAGGCCATCCATATCTTCTTGGACATCGTCATAGTAGGAACTCAATATCAAATACGTTCTGCTAGTAGCCAAGACAGCGACTGGTGTGATGATAAATGCAAGCACGATGGCAGATAATACTATGAAGAGATCGAAGAATGGCTCCACTATGAACATTATATCGAAAACTTCCTGCAGTACAATGGGTCCTAGAAAAAGTGAGCCCAGAGCAACAAAAACAACCCACACGGAGAACACCGAAACAAAATGCTTTCTTGACAGAATGAAGGAGCGTTTAAGCGCTGAAAGCACTGGCAGTCCATCAATCAATGCGGGAAATACCATTGAAAGAGTTCCACTGCTTACAACAATCCAAATGTACGCTATCGCTAAGAGATTCACCATTTCAGACTGGGTTGGGTCTTTTGGGTAATAGTGTTGGTATGCAAGAATGTATTCAATAGCGATAGGGACGATAATAATACAGAATTGTGCTATTCCTCCAGCTGCAAGTTTCACAAATTTTTGTTTGTACCAAATCAGTACTCCTTCTGCAGTTGTGCCTCCGGTTTCAGTAATCTCTTGTCCCATCCCAAATAATGCGCCAAGGGCAATAAGAAATGGTGCAAGAATTGCAGATCCGAAGAAGAAGATCACTCCTACAATTTCCATGCCTTCCTTCTCATCGAACATTATCTCGAAAATCTTAAAGAAATCATCAAACGGTCCTTCAGCCAGTACCCACGGTATTGATACCAGAAATACAATCATGATGAAGATAGCGGCTGTAATGACTAGAACTCCGAGAGTTGCCAAGAAGAAGGATAGGTAATGCCTACCGGCAAATCTTACGCTGACCTTCAGAGTTTCAAATGAATTCCTGAATGCTGATTTATTCATTCTAAGTTCCTCCTTTGCTGCTAATCCTTCTTCTGTACACAATCGCCGTTCCACAAATCAGGAGTACAGTAGCACCTGAAATAGGTACGAGGTATGAGAATACATTATCATTTCCTGAAGATATAATGCCTTCACTTATGATGTAATCCAATTCCACGGAGGGAACCTCATCTAGGGCATATACAACTCCGAATTCTGTTGGAGTTTCTTCGGACATCAGACATGCTATGACATATACCTCTTCAACGTCATTGCCAATTATGGTTCTTGAAATATCAGTAGATTCCTCAGGATGAATAGATTGGGTAACGCTCCATCCTGAACTGTCTAGAATCACAATTGATATGCCAAGAGTATATGAACTTGGATTCTCGATCTGGAAAGTCATCCTGTCCAAAGGAGAAAATATTGCCCTTGCATGAATTCCATAATAATTGAAAGTGATGCCTGCTTTTTCGATTGGATAATTGCTTCCAATTGATGAGTAATGATCTATGGTGTAATTCACAGACGTGAATCCGTATCTGCCATCGAATATCGAAGGATTATCCAATGTACAAGCAACTGTCCAATCAAGATAGACATCGTTGAAGGTCAAGTCGTATCCTTCATTGGATAGTGCCACATCGATTGCGACAGCTCCATCCTCAGGAATAGATACAAGACTCCTGACGAAATCAACCCCGAATCGCTCATATAGATAGGTAACGAATAGGGTTGATTGTCCGTAGCTTACATCCCAGTAATAAGAGCTAGAGATACGATTGAAGTATAGCAGAGAATCCTGAGGATTATCTGAGAATCTCCTTGCTTGTGCATCCGCTATCGTACCCCAGTATCCAGAATATTGGATTGCAAAGTTTGCTAAACCCTCAAGGAGAAAGTCTGCTTCATCCAGTTCATGGTTGAACCATATTAGATGATTGAACTCATGACATGAAAGGCAGACCGCATCATAGACAGTGTTCGTTGCGTCAATATAGAACATTTCTCTGTAGTTCGAAAATGGCACTTCCAATTCATTCCTGGGTACATAGTATCCATTAATGACTTGTCCTGATTTTTCTCTAAACGGTCCTAAAAACAGGGTGACTTTGGGATCGCCATCTATATCTCCAAGATTGCCATCTGGATTGCCTGCAAGCTCAACACCCTTTGGATAAATCGTGTTATCAAATACATCTCTTAGCTCATCGCACTTGGCGATTGCATTTGATTCTCCTTGGGTTACAATGCATGAGTTTTCCATGTACACATAGCAGTGAGTTCCGACAGAAAGCAGAGTCGCTAGTTCCTGTTCTTCCCCTGAAGGATACGGCACCCACAAGAGTTGCTGATATCCGAAGGTTTCAGTTGATATTGTTACATCCTCAATTGGAGAAGTAAGGGGAGCCTCCTTGGAAATTCCCTTTTGAAGCTGATCAATTGCCATTGGATTTGAAGAGAATATGCACATGGTGAAGGGAATGCTGCCAACTACAATCACAGCCACTATAGCAGCTGCAATTTTCTTGTTGCCAATTATAGACACTCGTATCATCAACTTCATCAACTATTCAATTGGGAACATTTTATTATAAAAACGTTTGCGATATGAGCAAACGTTCACATTATCGACAAACGTTAACGACCGTCTTACCAACTCTAGTTAACCATAGCAGATTAGGCGGTTTTTCCGAGAGTTGCAGATATATAGAGAAGGGCTGAAAAGGAAATCAGGCTTTCATGAGATGAGAAGAAATGTCTGACCTTGCGAAATTGGTACAGGACCTTCCCTTTCAGCCAGGAGTATATCTCTGGAAAGATGAAACGGGAGAGATACTATACATTGGAAAGGCAAAGGAGCTACGAAAGCGTGTTAGCTCATATCTTCGCAATCACTCCGAACGACGAACATGGGAACTTATGCAACGCGCACGAGACTTGGAAACTATTGTCACAAATACAGAACGCGAAGCATTAATTCTTGAAGCAACTCTGATTAAGAAGCACCAACCCAAGTACAATCGCGCCCTGAAAGATGATCGACGCCATACTTGGATTCGCGTCGACTTGAATTCTAAGAAGCCCACGTTTCATGTAACCAGAGAAATAGAGAAAGATGGAGCCAGGTATTTCGGTCCCTACAGAAGTACTAAGAAAATGGAGCGCCTCTTGGATACTGCTCGTAAATACATCCCCGTTGCAATGTGTGCGGACCCTACAAACGTTAAGAGAGCTTGTATGGATTTTCACATTGACCGGTGCGTAGCCCCATGTGAAGACCGTATCTCCGATGACGAGTATCGTATTCTAGTGGACCAGATGTGTTTGTACATTGATGGGCAGACGGATCAGTTGATTGATCTATTTGAAAAACAGATGGCTCTAGCATCTGCAAATCTACAATTCGAAAAAGCCGCTGAGCTTAGAGATAGAATCACAGATGTTGAGATTTTCATGCGTCGTCAGAAAGTAATCGACACAGGTGGTGGTAATCGAGACGTCCTTGGCATTTCCAGAACTGAGGAGGCGGCGCTTGTGGAGATGCTCCTTATTCGTGGAGGAAGACTGATTGGTCAGGATCACTTCTACTTTGAAGAGAACATGGATTCGTTTGATGCTGAAATTCTGACAACATTCATCGAGCAGTTCTATTTTATGCTCCCTAAGGTACCGGAAGAGATACTGCTTCCTATTGAGATACCCGATATGGATCAACTTAGTTCATGGCTCGCTGAAACAGCTGGCTCACCTGTAAAGATCACTGTATCTAGAGAAGGAAAGGACATTGAGCTTATTGAGATGGCGAATAAAAACGCATATCGTCAGCTACGCAAGATTCTGATACTTGGGGATAGTGAAGAGGAAATAGTAGATGAAGGGGTGAAGGAGCTCAAGAGTGCTCTGAACCTTTCGCGTGCACCAATTCACATTGAGGGGTTTGATATTGCAAATATTCAGGGAACTGATCCTACAGGTTCGTGTGTGGTTTTCTGGAATGGTGAGCCTAGCAATCACCGATATCGAATGTTTCGGATTCGCTCTAAAGAAACTCCGGATGACTATGCAATGATGAATGAGGTTGTCTATCGTAGGTACCGCGGCAGGCTTGAGGAAGGCAAGGCGCTACCGGACTTAATACTCATAGATGGGGGAAAAGGACAACTAAACGTTACTCTCAAAGCGTTGAAAGAGCTTGGACTAGATTATCTTAATGTAGCTAGTGTTGCCAAGCAAGAAGAGATTCTTTTCACACGTGATAGAATGGATGGAATCGAATTGGATCTTAGCTCTGCTGCTATTCACTTGGTGCAGCGTGTCAGGGATGAGGCACACAGATTCGCACAGAAATATCATCACAAACTCAGAGAAAAGAGATTTAGTGGGTCAATACTTGAAGAAGCTCCCGGAATTGGTCCCAAACGGAGACAATCTCTGCTTCTCGCTTTTGGTAGTTATGATAAAGTTCGTGCAGCGTCAGTAGACGAGATTGCGGGCGTTGAAGGCATGTCTCTATCGAGTGCCCAGACTCTTAGAAAATGGATTGATACTGAAGATCCACTATGATTTGCGTATTTTGACAGAAAGCGAAGGAATCATATGACCCTTTGTTACAGATAGAAACAAGATGACTATCAAAGTGCTCTTTACAGTTAAAGCCCGTGAGGGTCAGGAAAAGAAGATTAGGGAAGAGTTGAGAGCACAAAAGGAAGTGCTTGAAGCCCATACTGTCAGAGATGGCAAGTTTGATG
>CAYMLT010000291.1:0-4631 GCA_964391265.1 uncultured archaeon | reverse complement strand
CTACACTTTGTAACGTACTCCATCGTTAGGATTCCAATCTGATTGTTTTTTAGTGTTGTAAAACCTACATTTCATGAAAATTGCAACACATGTCCGGATATGATACAAAGAAGAAATCGGACTTTCGAAAATGAACATTAAACATTCATTTATGTAAGTCTGCCATTCCTCAAAGGTTAATATCAAAAATGTCGCGCTCAATTCGAACTTTCACCGAGGACTGACGACAATGCCAACATATACCATTCGTAAGGATGAGATAACTCAGCTCGTCGAAAATCTCAAGAACAATTTTGATATTTATGGTCCTATACCACGTCGGACATCTCATGTGTTTGACAAGATAGAGGATGCATCAAAGCTCGACCTTGAGTACGATTCAACAATAATGTCTCCTAAGAAATACTTGACACCTACCAATCAAGTCATGATGCGTGTAGGCCTAAAGGATAAGATAATCGAAGATTCTACAGTAGAATTAAGAACTAGTCGGCCGCGCGTTCTTTTTGGTGTTCATGCGTGCGACATCAATGGTATCCTCTTTCTCGATAAGGTGTTTGGTGGCAAATACAGTGACCCCTACTATGCGGCTAACCGCGAGAACACAACGGTTGTAGGAATCAATTGTCTTGAGCCCTGCACATATGGTTTCTGCAGGTCCGTCGACAAGAACTTTGTTCTTGAAGGATATGACCTCTTTCTCACTGATATTTCGGATACCCATTACTACGTCCATGTGGGCTCTCCAAAGGGGGATGAGCTAATCCAATCAGCGAGTGATATATTTGTAGAAGCGAGCATTGACGATAATAACCTGTTCAAGACTGCTCTACGACAGAAACATGAAAATCATACTGATGATCTCTATCTTGATTATATCAATGAAACTCTCGATATGGCATGGGACGATCCAATATGGGAGGAGCTTGGGAAGCTTTGCATGAATTGCGGCTCATGTGCACTTGTCTGCCCAACGTGTTATTGTTTTGATGTTAGAGATAATCTAGACCTATCGCTTTCCAAAGTCGAAC
Organism: uncultured archaeon; assembly: GCA_964391265.1. Classification (GTDB taxonomy): domain Archaea; phylum Asgardarchaeota; class Thorarchaeia; order Thorarchaeales; family Thorarchaeaceae; genus MP5-2226. The sequence goes on along the minus strand of CAYMLT010000291.1, from coordinate 3,600 downwards.
GTACGCGTAAGTGGGACACATGTTTGTATTATGATTTTGCCAAAGTTGCAGGAAACCATAACTTCCGCGGGCATCCACCTTCTCGGCTTAAGTACAGATTTTACCATAAGTTCAGGGCTGCTGTTCATGAACAAGGAACTATTGCGTGTACAGGTTGTGGAAGGTGTACAGCAACATGCCCCGCAGGAATAAGTATCAAAGATGTCTTGAATCGTTTGCAGGACTATTGGGCAGCAACGCCAAGTGTAACGGGAGGCTAAATCATGCAGATTCAGATGAAAAAAGATAATGAATACATGCCTGATATTGCAAAACTAGTAAAGAAGACAAGGATGACCAAGAATGAAATCTTGTTCGAGTTTGTTTTCGAGGATGAGTCTGTTCGTGATTTGTTTACCTACAATCCTGGACAATTCGTACAAGTAAGTATCTTCGGGATTGGAGAAGCCCCTTTTTCAATCAGTTCTACCCCAACCAGAACGGGTGTCTTGGAGCTTGGAATTCGCAACGTTGGTGATGTAACCTCTGCAATTCATAAACTGGAGGTTGGCGACAAAGTAGGCATCCGTGGACCATATGGTAATGGTTTTCCTTTGGATAAACTGAAAGGTCACAATCTATTGTTCGTTGCAGGTGGGATTGGCTTAGTACCACTGCGATCGGTCATAAACTACATCGCAGATAACCGAGATGATTTCGGAAAGGTTACAATCTTCTATGGTTCATGCAACCCTGAAGAGAGAGTCTTTGTGGATGAGCTTGAGAAGGTGTGGGCTAATCTTCCAGATTTCGAAGTGCATCAGACTGTTGACGAGTGTCACGAAACCTGGCAAGGTAACGTTGGCGTAGTTACAACTCTGTTCAGCAAATGCCTTGTCGATTCTACTAATACCATGGCACTGATTTGTGGGCCTCCTATTATGTACAAGTTTGTTGTTAGAGACCTGTTGAAGCTTGGATTCCATCGCAATGAAATTTACCTTTCATTGGAACGCAAGATGAAATGTGGTATTGGAAAATGCGCTCATTGTCAAGTGGGGCATAAATTAGCTTGTGTCGATGGACCTGTCTTCACCTATTTTGAGGCAGAACGGCTGCAGGAGAGTATCTAGGAGGCTTCATTATGGGAAATAACGGAAAACCAACAGTTGGCATCTTTGGCTTTACTGGCTGTGCAGGATGTCAATTGAATATATTAAACATAGAAGATCACCTTCTTGATATTCTTGGCTTGGTCGATATCACAACTTGGCTCATGGCAAAGGGTGAAAATTCCCCTGGTCCATGGGACGTCGCAATTGTCGAAGGGTCAATTGCAAAGAAGTCCGAGATCGATCGAATCAAGAAGATACGCGAAAATTCTTCTATTCTTGTTGCCATTGGTGCGTGCGCAACTCATGGTGGATTGCCAGCAATGAGAAATCAACGCAATGTTGAAGAGATGAAGGCAATCGTATATGGCGATAAGACAGATCACCTTGATGTATTGGACCAAATCATGCCAATATCTCATTACGTCAAAGTAGATGCGGAGCTTCCCGGTTGTCCAATGGACAAGAACGAATTCATTGCGGCTGTTCAAGCGATTGCAGTTGGTAAGACTCCGAACGTGCCAAACTACGCTGTCTGTTATGAATGTAAAATCCTTGAGAATCCATGTCTTCTGAAAGAAGGCAAGTTCTGTATGGGTCCTGTCACTCAGGCCGGATGTAACGCTCTCTGTCCAACAAGAGGGGCAACTTGTGAAGGTTGCCGCGGACCAGTTGCACAGGTGAACTGGGGTGCAGAGTTCAAGATCCTCAAGGACATTGGAGCTACACCTGAAGAGATCAAACGCAGATTCCTAAAGTACTGTTCTTCAACTGCTACTATGCCCGCATTTCAGGAGTTGAGCTTCTAATGACTATAGAGAACATTGAGATCAAACACATTGCTCGAGTTGAGGGACATGGCTCCCTACATGTGACTACCAAAGATGGTCACCTTGAAGACGTGAAAATGTCTGTTGACGAAGGCGCCCGTCTGTTCGAGGCTTTCCTTGTTGGTCGTGAATACACTGAGGTTCCTGAGATTGCCTGCAGAATCTGTGCAATCTGCAGCGCTTCTCACAGAGTAGTATCAACCAAAGCCGTAGAGAAGGCAATGGGCATCAAGGTGGATGAGCAAGTAACAGATCTGCGCAGGCTCCTGATATGGGGCGAATACATTGAATCCCACATTCTTCACGCACTATATCTGGCACTACCTGATTATGTGGGTCATGAAAGCGTGATTTCAGCTGTTCAGGAATTCCCTGATTTGGTGAAGATTGCTCTGAAGCTGAAAAAGCTTGGAAACGATATGCAAATACTTCCTGGTGGACGCGAAGTCCATCAGGTTTCAGTTCAGGTTGGTGGATTCAGTTCATATCCTGAGAAAGGCGACCTTGACAAGCTCAAGCATAGGATTAACGATGCACGTGCTGATTTGCAGGCATGTGTGGATGTATGGGCTACTCTAGAAGAGATTCCCTTTGAACGAAAAACCGATTATCTTGCTATTCGCCGCGATGATGAATATGCGCTAGTAGATGGAGATATCGCCACTTTGAGTGGAATCCGTGCGCCAGTCGAAGATTACAAGAAGTACATCAATGAAAGGATTCCAGACTATAGCTATGCCAAGGCTGGAGAGATGAACGGGAAAAGTTTCTTTGTAGGTGCTCTTGCAAGATTGAATATCAATCAAGACCTTCTACTACCTTTCGCGAAAAAGGTCATTGACCAGCTAGGAATAGAATTGCCAAGCTTCAATACTTTCCATAACAATGCGGCTCAGCTCATCGAAACTGCACAAGTATTCGATATGGCAGAGAAGACAATTGATAAGCTTCTCAAAAGCGACCTAGAATGGCACGAACCCAAAGTAGCTGCAAAAGCAGGAAAAGGCACACACATCACTGAAGCTCCCAGAGGCTCATTGGTACACTCATACGAATTCGATGACAAAGGCATTCTGAAGAAAGCTGATATCATTGCTCCAACAACAATGAACTATGGTAATATGGAAGACGACGTTCGTGGATTCTTCCCGCAGATAGCAGATCTTTCTGCAAAAGATATCCAATTCAACTTGAATCGTCTCATTCGAGCCTATGATCCATGCATCAGCTGCTCCTGTCATGTTGCGGAAGTGCGCTAGTCGGATTGGATGAGGAGGTTCGCCTCCTCGCTCCACTTTTTCTATTATAATTTTCAGTATTATTCATAAGGCCGAAATCACACTATGCGTATCCTTGACCTATCAGGATGTTCTCTGATGACTGTACGTATCTTTCTAATTGATAACGAACCTGCAGTGACAAAGCTAGTGAACATATATCTTCGAGGACTATTGGATAACTTTGAGATTATGACTTCGACCAGTGGAGATAAGGCAGTCCAGAAAATATCGCTGATTGTGAGAGGCGGTTATTTGGATAGGATTCCAGATATCACCGTTCTGGATTACAAGATGCCTGGAATGAGTGGTCTAGAAACAACAACAAAACTGACGGAGCTGGGTGTGGACAATATCCACATACTTACAGCCTATCTTTCCCCAGGCTTGATCGAAGCCGCT
>CAYMLT010000290.1:0-4637 GCA_964391265.1 uncultured archaeon | reverse complement strand
TAATAATCAGTTCGCGAGGAGGATTCGTAATGAGTGAGGCGTCATATATCTACAAAATTTGTGTGATAGGTGACGGCGGAGTAGGCAAAACGAGCGCAGTGCGACGATATTCCGATGGCGTATTCAGTGAAGAGTACCAAGTCACAGTCGGAGTTCAGCATTCTACTCAGATTATTCAGATCAATGGCGCTGATGGTCCCACTAATGTGAAGATTATTTGCTGGGATCTAGGGGGTCAGGATAAATTCAAATTCGTTCGTCCGATGTTCTACCGTTCGGCACGAGGATTAGTCCTCATGTTTGATGTTACTAATCGCACCTCTTTCGAAGCACTTCCAAAATGGATCAAAGAAGCTGAAACTGGCATTGGCCAAAGCGTACCGATGGTACTTGCGGCGAACAAGTTCGATTTGCCTGATCACGAAGTGAGTCTTGATGAGATTCAGGAATATGCTCAGCAGATTGGGGCAGACTACGTAGTCACCTCAGTAAAGACTGGCGATAACGTAACTAACATGTTCAAGATGCTTGGCTCCGTTGTGTACGAAGCACGGACTCTTGAGGTAGGAGCAGCTGCGGCAAATAGCTCAGTTTGGCGAGCGGCTATTTGAAGCATCCAATCAACTTAACCTTATATCCGCTTTCGAATCTTTTTTTGAATGTCCTATACGGAGGCCCCCCTTTGAGAAAATTGATTGTTGTATTTCTAGCATACACATTGTTATTTTGTTCACTTCCATCATCAGTTTCAGCAACAACCACTGAGGGTTTAGAATGGGGCGCAGAAACTGGTGACCGCTTTTACTATAATTTCAACTACTGGGTTGCGCAAGAGGGCACTCCTACATACACGGATGAGGAATTCTACATAGACGTAAACACAACCGAACTTGTCATACCTGACCCACTAGATTCATGGGATTCTATGCCTATTGTTCCTCACATTGAAGCGTGGGCAAATGGAAGTGAGGCAGATCTACTTCGTTTTATTACAATCTATGCCTGGTCCGTTTTGGTCCCAATAGGTAATTGGTCCCTCCTATCTTCTATAACCGAGGACCGAACTATACTTGGTTTAGGCGGACCTGGAGGGTTTGAGATACAAACAACAATGGAAATCAATGATTGGTTTAGATGGGGATTCAATTACACTTTCTTTAACGATGAATGGGATTACGAGATTCATGTTGCCTTCACAAAAGCAAATGGTGCTCTGGCATCATTCTCTTTGATAGCGTACACACACGCAACTGGAGAACTTTTTGGCGTCATTACAGCTGTCAGAGATGGAGTGCCTCCGTTTTCCTTCCATCCATCAGACATGACCATTGAGTCAGGAGATGATGGAAATCAGATTAGCTGGGAAGTGTATGACAAAAGTGAAAGTAGCTACATGGTCTACAGAAACGATTCTTGCATTTCAAACGGAACTTGGAATGGGGATTCAACATTTGTGAATGTCACATTGAATGATTTGGAAATTGGTAATTACGAATATAGGCTTGAGCTGACAGATGCTGGGGGAAATAGCACTGAAGATATTGTAATCGTTCATGTTGTTGATACAACTCCTCCCAATATCACATCTCCCGACGACATATCATACGAAGAAACAACTACTGGACATTTAGTGGTTTGGACTCCGAGCGACTTGAATCCAGCAAGTTATTCAATTCTACTTGATGGTATTACGATAGAATCGGGAGATTGGGATGGTGATGCCATAACACTCGTTGTTGATGGACATACAATGGGAACCTACACCTATACACTCATTGTGACCGATAGTTCTGGGAACTCCATACAGGATGATGTTGTTGTGAATGTGACAATTTCCACAATGACACTTGCATTTCTCGGTGTAGGAGGTGTAGTCATTATCGGAGCTGCAGTTGTTCTAAACAGAAGGAGATCTGGCGGAAGTTATGATCCCACCAATTTTGATTTTCACTACTAGTACATCTCAAATTCTCAGTGAGTAATTTGAGCAAGCATTGAACGTGGAAATTCCCTAATTGTCAATCACACTTACTCCAGTTTGGTTCTGAACCATCCGCATAGACCCAACTAAGAAATCCATTTTGATTTCTCGATAATGCCGGGACGAAATCTGGGGAATACCCCTTTGCCGGAGTAAACTCTGTAATCCAAGCATCAAGAAGGGATTGCAAAGGAAAGTTTTCTTCTAGCAGATACTTGATTGCCTGCTCCTTTGATATCCCAATTCTCTCACTTATCCAAATGCGCCATTCCTCAGGTGTTTGGGGGTAGTCTATCATTATGCTCCACCTTAGTCGTCATCAGTGATTGCGAAAACGTAGAGTTTCTTTGTTTCAGGATTCACAATGAATATGAGATTGTCCCAGCCTATATGAAAGAACCAACTTGAAATTCTTCCTAGCTCCGCTGATGACTTCATGTCAACGGTATATGACCTGGTTTTCTGATTGCTATAGATATAATCTACCACACAATAAATCAGCAGATCCGAAGAATTTCCCCTGAATCGCTTTCTTAAATCTTTCTCCAGTGAAACCGCTTCATCGAAGGATCGTTTCTTAGAATAAACTCCTCCACTTCTTAGGATGGATACAAGACCATCAATCTCATCAGATGGTTTTCGAAAAGGAACCTTTCTGAAATCCCAATCTGCTTTCCATATCGGATGAGCAAACTTTGCAAACGCATCAAAGAATGCCATGTAGTTCTCTTCATTTTCAAAGAATTCGCGGCTGAGAGTGGTATCTGATTCAACAATGTATTGTCCAGATTTTACTAGTACCAAGCTTTCCAGGAGTTTGAGCAGTTCTTTGAAAGCCTCATCAGGTTCAATCTTCTGAAATTCCAGTTTCACGTTCTTCAGCCTCAGCCTCTTCGACCTCTTCTTGATATTTGCTTAGGAGAATAACGCCAACCACTCCGCAAGCCAAACCAATTGCATAGAATACGAAGTTAGTCATGATTTGATTGAAGATGATGGTTCCTCCAAAAATCACCGCGAACATACTCACTGTGCCTACAATTGCATTGAATCTAGCCGCTGGATTTCTCTGCAGACCAATTGATACTGCATACACACCCGCTGCAAATGTGAATATCCCCATTAAAACCAGCGGAATGAATCCACTGATGAATCCTTGAATGAGGTCTGCGCCGCTGAACAATGCTAGAGTAAACCATTGAGTGAAGATTGAAGCAAGGGCTTGCAGAAATGATGTTATTGGTGCCCATAGAATCGGTAGTTTCCTTGAAGCAGGAATCATTGCCGCTATTCCGATAATCAAGATGATACTGAAAATGATGATGCTAAAGGGATCAACGAACATTTGGGGTTCAGTGACCCCACCGAATGCAATGAAGACGGGCGTCAGAATCAGCAAGATAATCCCAAGTATGGCTTGAATATCAATTTCCTCTTCGAGTCTTCGGGAAGATAGAATTACTAGCGCGATAAGTCCCACATTCATGAGTGGCTGAACGATCACAATACCGGCCATCTGGGTGGCAAGTAGATAGGTCAATCCTCCTATGATAGACATACCAAATCCGAGGGTCCATTTCTTGTTACCAAAGAGTTTCTTCGTATGTTTGGTCGCTTCAGCCGCTTCTATTCCTTCCATTGTTGACAATGCTTCTTTTTGAATAACTGGAGCGATGTTCCAGAAAAGTGAGGTAATGACGGCTAAGATGATTCCAATGAGAACTCCTGTGAGGATCAACTGCAGCATGATGATTCAAATGAAGTAAATCTAGCTTGCTAATAAGCTGTTTTGTATCGCTTTGGGAAAATTAAAAAAAGTGGTGAGGCTTAAGGCCACACTCCATTCATGCGAAGTGTGGTCCCTTATCTTTGCTATACAAAAGTTCTCTGAGGGACATTCCCTCGAAAGTGTTTCTGCATCTGATCTCGTCAATTTCCTCCTATTCCTTTGCGAATCTCTTCAAATGTTGGTACTTCAATTCTGTGAGAATAATCTTCCCAGAATTTTCTGAACTTGTAGAAGTACATCCCAATCTCGAGCGGGTTTCCAAAAAGAACCTCGAAATTCCCAAGAATCGATCCTTTGATGATTAATGGTAGCATTTCAAAGATTTGTATGTCGTACTTCTGAGGGGCTTTTCCAGATGCCTCTATTCGTGTATGGAAATTCTTCTCTCTATCTAACTCTCTAGTTATAATTGCAACATCAATATCTGATATGGGTCCGGACTCACCAGTGACATAAGATCCAAAGAGAATCACCTCTCGATTAGATAAGAATGATAATTCACTCCTGATGTCATCAAGTTTCACTGAGGTGTCCCTCCATGATTTTGATGAATCGAAGAAGAGTAGCATTTACATCGGGAATTGAGTCAAGTACGATATTCTCGTCTACTACGTTGTATCGATGAACAAGGAAATTCCTTAGGCCATTGCATTTACTCAGTGACTGTGAAAGATTACCATCAATGATCTTCCGGTCGATCAAACTCTGAATATTTTCGTAATCTCCTTTCGGCATAATTCCTAAATCTTTGCAGAGCATTGCAATAATATTCATAGCTGCTTCAATAGCTGAACTGAGGGCGTAATAGATGCCATACAGAATAATATCTGATGGATTGGGGAGATGCTGTTGTATTTCATCAAGGCA
>CAYMLT010000289.1:0-4652 GCA_964391265.1 uncultured archaeon | reverse complement strand
GACGAGTGTCGTGAGAATGGTGGAACACGGGAGTTGAAGGTTACAGAGAAGGTTCACTCACCTTCTACTAAGACTTGAAACAGATTGGTGCATGCATCCGAAGACATCTCTCTACATGAAAGATTATATGTAGGTCAACATTTCACGAGGTTACACACTTCAAGGTGATGTTAACCTAATGCCCCCAAAGGACATGAATGTCATAATTTTTGGCTGCATGCAATGCATGTACGCAGCGTCCGACCTCGCCGGGACTATGAAACTGCAGTACGATGTGGCAGCGAGGATCATCAGAATGCCGTGCACAGCGAGACTCGACATCAACTTCATCATGAAAGCGCTGCAAGAGGGAGCTGACGGAGTGCTGATTGTAGGGTGCCACCCTGGAGACTGTGCATTCAAGACAGGCAACTTGGGAGCAGAGAGAAGGGTGAGGTTTGCACGCAAGCTCATTGAGCAGATGGGTATGAACGAGAATCGCGTGAAGATGGTGTTCGTATCGGCCGCAGAGGGCGACAAGTTCGCCTCTGAGATCAACAAGTTTGCAGATGAGATAAGGAAGATTGGACCGAATCCGATTCGACTGTAGCAGAGGGACCTCCCCTGATTTTTTTCAGGAAAATACTAGTGATTAAAGTGGCACCACTCTCATGGATGGACAAACTATACCTCACCAAATTCCCGGGGCATTAAAGAGAATCATCTGATACCAAGAAATCGCTCAGCCTCAATCACTCCTTCAGGTGTCAGGGAGTATGCCGGGCCATGCCATGCGTTAAGATAGTCTCTCTGAACGAGATTCTTCAGCATCTTCTTGAACCCCTTCTTTACCCTGACGTGACACAAGCCAGCAATAGAGTCAACACGTCTGTGGCTGGCACCGATTATCTTCTTGCTGTACAGGCACACGAGGAGTTCAAGTTCGGATTGTGAGAGAGGCATGCATCTATAATAGTACACAACAAATATAAATGTTGTGTATTTTTATGGATTAATGTGATTTGTTACAGATACATAATCCTTATTACTGATGAACTGGGTAAGTTATAGACGGAGAAGAATGACGGCAGGAATGAAATGCTCATGGCGCCCAGAAAGAGAACCTCTGTAGAGGATGCAATGGAGAAGGTCTTGAGTGTCCTGAAGGAAGACACTCCCGTGACCATTGGTGCTATTGCCGATGCCCTTGGCTTGAGCTGGGAGGTTGTCAATCGGGCGGTGAACATGATGATTCGCTTTCAGGACCTCTTTGAGGCGTATGAGATTGAGGTGCTTGGCGGAGAGGGTCGCAAAATCGTGATACTGAATCTGAGAGTTGATCTTACACGACTTCCTGATGATATCCGGGAGTGGTTTATCGAGGAGCGGTTCTTTAAGACGGAGGAGAAAAAGCGCTATTCGACTGAGGAAGCTGCTAAGATACTTCTCTCAGGAGCGAAAGGAAAGGACCGCACTACATTGGAAGAGTCGCTTCATAGGTTGACTCAAGCCTTGTTGCTTGAGGATGAGCTTTCAGTTCTTGAGCTTTCAAAAAGAACAAATGTGAATAGACGAACTATTGAGAGAGCACTGGATACAATTCACAATATGCAAGACGACCTAGCTAATTTCAGAGTCACCATGATTGAAACTACAGTTGTTAAACGTATGAGCGTATGTCTTTATGACCTTGATCAGACCAGAATGGTTCTTCTTCTGAAGCAGAGGTATCTGCCACATCTTCTTTCAGATAAGGATAGAGAAACAAAAGATGCGCTTATGCGTAGACCGTGAGGGTATGAATTCACAACGGATAGATTTCAGTCAGATGCCTGGTCTTCAGCGGCATTGATTTGTTCCAATGTCCATCCCTCTTTGGAACGCTCAGCAATTATAACACCATACTGAGAAAGCGAGTAGGCCTCAAAGCGACCCTTTTTGCGAAGAAGGTACCCCATTTCAGCTAACTGACGCAATCGTTTTCGTAATCGTCCCATCGGAAAGCGATCACGATACTCCTTTGGAGTGCAAAAATCAAGAATTCTAGATGTATTGCCATGATGGCTACCTATCCTGTTCTCATCGTACATGCATGTGATGAGTGCAAGATCGATAACGTCTAGCATAATACCTGTACGTTATACTTCTTTATAAAGCTCACCATTATAATGTATCTACAGGGAATATTAGAGCGGAATTGCTACAAACAATGTATACATATATAATACTTACGTATAAGATATATGTAACAATGTGTTACAAATGTGTAACTAGAAACATCGAAACACCAATTCGGTAAAACCACACAGATTTCGGCGTCCATCGTACCAAAAAGGAGAAAGATCTATGCACCAGACCCAGCGGACCACATTCGAACAGGCCATCCGCCAAATATTGAAGATTCTGAAAACGGAATCACCTATCGCGGTCAGTACAATATCAGAGCTATCTGGAACTGATCCAAGAACTGTGGGAAGGGTATTAGAGTTCTTGATTGGTTCGCAAGAGGACTTTGCAAAAACAGTGATTCAGTTACTGGAGGGAAAATGGGGGAAGGTTATCTGGAAAAAGGATAGGATTGACAAAGAGAAGATACCTAAGGAAGTACGAGCTTGGTATATCCAAAAACGCTTCTTCGATGAAGAATGCCAATTAGATTTGAAATTAGACCAGCTGCAGACTATGTTTGCAGATGAAAAGAGAACATCGATTGAAGAAGTTGTGAGAAGAATATTCATAGTACTGGAGATCGAAGATGATATCACCATAGCAGAACTAGCCAGAAGAACAAAGGTCAATCGCAAAACAGTGAATCGTGCATTGAAGCTGATTTTGGAATACCAGGAAGAAATAGCACTCGGATACATATCAAAGAAAGAATTAGTGATTTGGAGAAATCGTCCTCAGCCCCATGAACTTGATGAAACCACACTCAAATTTCTCTTACAAATGTGGTACTGCCCTGACGAATTGGATAGCCTACCAGACGAGAAGGAAAGAGAACTATTGTTACTTGCATGACAGTAGTTCTTCCCATTTTTATTGAGGGAATCATATGATACCAAGAGAAGTATACAAAGAAGCCATGGAAGAGAGTTTGAAAAATGCAAAAGCGCTAATTCGAGATGCATACTTGGTAGGCAAACAAGTTTCTATGACTCATGCGTTGATGCTTAAGAATTTGGCAATAGAGGAGATAGCAAAATCTAATGCATGCTGGCTTGTTGTTGCAGAAATCCTGCCAAGAAATCATCCAATGGTGATGATTACAGGAAAGAAAAGCGTCTTTCGAAATCATGATGTTAAAAATACTCTATATATGGGATTAGCTGGAGCAATGAATGTTGCAAGAATGAAAAGGGCTGGTTTGATAGATGAGAAAGAGAGTCCTGAAGGATTAGCTTTGGGAATAGGTCTAGCATCCACCATTATTGGTCCAATGGGCACAAAGAAACGATTCGAGTGGATGTATGTGGATATTGTGAAGAACAAAGAAGGAGAATGGATTATTTCCAGTCCTTTGAAACTCGATAATAATAACAAAGTCATTGATTTCAGGAATGTAAAGAAAGTAATCCAATTTATGGATACACAGATCAGATTCCTCAAAGATTCAAAAATGAAAGACCATCGTATTATGATGAGAAAATGGTATAAAGATAATGATTCCGATTATCCAGAAAAACCGGAATGGTAACTAATCGCAGTGTATGTACGCAGCGTCCGACCTCGCGGGAACCATGAAATTGCAATATGATGTGAGCGCGAGGATAATCAGAATGCCGTGTACGGCAAGGCTCGACATCAACTTCATCATGAAAGCGCTGCAAGAGGGAGCTGACGGAGTGCTGATTGTAGGGTGCCACCCTGGAGACTGTGCATTCAAGACAGGCAACTTGGGAGCAGAGAGAAGGGTGAGGTTTGCACGCAAGCTCATTGAGCAGATGGGTATGAACGAGAATCGCGTGAAGATGGTGTTCGTATCGGCCGCAGAGGGCGACAAGTTCGCCTCTGAGATCAACAAGTTTGCAGATGAGATAAGGAAGATTGGGCCCAACCCGATTCGACTGTGAAGCCTTTGACTCTCAAAATCCATGAGAGAAGAAAATAATTTCATCATTTAGGACTGTAAGGAAATACAGGGAAACCGACATTGCATCAGACGCGGGGCTTTGAGTTCTGATCTTTCCTATTGATTTCATCTAGGTCGGTTCTTTTGAAGCCAAAAGATAGCAATGAAGACAGCAATTTCAATCATTGTAATAAGAAAGATGGCAAACGCATCAACCACAATATTAAGGATTAATGTGTCGATGAATAATGCTTGCCCTGTGACAAACAATAGGATAGCAGGAATTAGGATGATCATTAGACGAATACCATAATCACCATTTCTAGAGATGTCCAGATGTTGTAAGGTCCCATAGATTTCAAGTCCAATTAGAAAATTGGCAAAAGCCAATAGCACAATTATCGTATAAAACATAACGGATGATGTAAAGTCAAAACTTGACAGTAAATTCGATATGCCAATAATCATAGCTGACATAAACACAAGAAAGAAACCATAGATAATAGTAAGAACCGTTGTTCCAGTAAACATATCGCCTGGTTTCGATGATTCTCTGTTTCTAGCTTTTTCATTTTGCGTCATTGTCACGAAAATATCTCCT
>CAYMLT010000288.1:0-4654 GCA_964391265.1 uncultured archaeon | reverse complement strand
TCCTATCCAGACCCCTGAAACTGACTCCCTTGAAAGCATCCTTTCCGCGTTTTTCTTTAATAAAAACAGCAATGACAATGACTGATATAGCGGCAGGGGCAGTTGCAAGAAGGATAATTCCCATGTAGCCCAGATATGCAAAAAGAAAGAAGGTTATTATTGCGCCAACCAGTGCTCCTGCACTATCCATCGCTCGCAGAATGCCAAATACCTTTCCACGATTCTCCTCTGTCACTTGGCTTGCGACGACCGCATCTCGTGGTGGGCCTCGCATTTTGCCTAATCTATCCATTGCTTTTGAAATTGCAATCGTGAAAAAACCAGTAGAAAATGCAAAGCCTATTCTTGAAATCATTGAAAGGAAATATCCGCTAGTTATGAATGGTTTCCTTTTTCCCATTCTATCGGATGCATAGCCTGAACCCAATTTCGAAAGCGCAGTTAGCATCTGTGCAAGTCCATCAACGAATCCAACCAGCAGGTAGCTTAGTCCAAGATAGCTGTACAAGAAATTCGGCCAGATTGGAGCTATCATATCTGAGCTCATATCATTAAAGAAACTTGCAGTACCGAAGATGACTGTCTGATCGTTCATTTCATCTTCGCCGTTATTAGGCGACGTCGAGGTTTCGTTTTCCACTGTTTCACGACCACTTTCGGATGGAAAAATCCTCCCTATAACCTCTATTACTGTTCACGTACAAAAAGCAACTGTTTTATTCTAAGCGATGCTAACAAGATGGTATGAGTTCAGATTCTTCGAAAGTGTATTTCGGGTCAATACAACATGGCAATGCAGGAGCTTTCGCTTCAATCTCAGCAAAGCTGGACAAGATAATAGAGCATCTCGATTTTTCAACAATCAACCCAAAGGATAAGGTAGCTATCAAGATGCATCTCGGGTTCAGAGATGGCTACCAAACCATCCCGGTCTTCTTTGTGAGACGAGTTGTCAATGCTGTGAAGAAGGCCGGAGGGTTCCCATTCATTACAGACAATCCCACAGCAGTCTATAATGCGGCAGAACGCGGATATACATCCGAGACCTGTGGGTGTCCATTGATACCCATCGCAGGTGTCAAGGATGGATATACACAGAAAACAGAGTTCGATTTCCATTCTGTCGATACTCTCGAAATGGCAGGTGTGTTGAGAGACGCAGATGTTCTGATAGATTTAGCCCATGCAAAGGGACACAATTCTTGTGGGTACGGTGGAGCAGTAAAGAATATAGCTCTTGGTGGGTACCATGGTCCGAGCCGATGGAGGAAGATACACGGTGTAGAAGCAAGCATTCCGTATTGGGATCCAGAGAAATGTACTCCAGACCATGCGAAGAAGCTAGTCGAAGCATGCCCAGATGGTCATATCAAGTATGATGAGGAGAAACATTCTCTAAGTGTTGCATTTGGCATGTGCAACCAATGCTTTTGCTGCATGGAAGCAGACAAGGAAGTTGGATGCCTCAATCTCCGACAGGAAAACTATGCCCTATTTCAGGAGCTTCTGGCGTTGGCATCTAATGAGGTTCTGAAGACATTTGATGATGACAAACTATTCTACCTGAACTTTGCAATCGATATTACTGCTTTGTGCGATTGTTGGGGAATTGGAATGCCCCATGTAGTGAATGATATTGGAATTCTAGGCAGCAGAGATATTGTCGCCATTGAACAAGCAACATTGGACCTTATTGCAAAAGAAGGACTCATTGAGAGTATGATTCCTCCGTTCATGAGGAATGTCAATCTTGATCCCAAAGCAGACTTGCATCCATTTGCAAGAATACATGGCCCAATGAAGAATCCATATCTTGTGACAGAATATTGCGAGGGATTGAACATGGGGTCTCGCAAATATGAATTAGTTGAACTTCTATCTGTTGAAGAAACAAAAGATATGGAACCTCCTAAAGGCGTAAGTGAAACTCAACCGTCGTTCTTTTAGAATAAATGGAGAGGATAGCTCTTCTTCCGCTTAACGGACCGTGATACTATGAAGATACTAGGCTTTGGTGATAGTCTAACTGCTGGCACTCCAGGATATGAGCCGGGATATGGAGGAGATGTTCGGTCACAATATGGTTTCTGGATACTCGAATCAGCACGTAAAGAGGGAATAACGACACTTCAATTTCAGAACCAAGGAATTCCGGGTCAGTTGGCAGCTGAGATGAAACCTAGATTGCGCAGACTTCTCGAAAGAAATGAATATGATATCGTGATTATTATGGCAGGTTCTAACGATTTAGGATGGGGCCACAGACCAGAGGAAATCTATGATGTTCTCTCATATCTATGGAATGAGAGTACATCAAAAGGAATCAAAACAATTGCATGTACAATTCCGCCTATTGGAACAAGAATGCCGCAACATCAAGAAAAACAACGAATACTGAATGGCAAAATTCTGAAAGAAGGTAGCAATCGTCCACTACTACTACTTGTAGATGTCTTTTCCGCACTATCGGATGAAGAGGGAATTCTTATACCGAAATACAGCTCAGGTGATGGATTGCATCTAAGTATAGAAGGGTATAGGAGAATTGGAGAATATCTCTGGGATAATGTTGTGAGAAATCTAACAAGAAACTAACATGAATGAAGATGGACAGGCTTTACCATAAAAGGCGTGGGAATCGATAGGTGGAGATTGATGAAACGCGTCCTACCATTCCTAGTAGTAATGCTGTTTCTTGCAGGAATTTTCATAGTTCCAGCAGGAGTGACTTTCACTCCAGCACGAGTTCAGGAAACTGCTTTACCTAATGATGTAACACTTAAACAAGATGCTGAGCTTTCTTGGCTACCAGCTGATAAAACAATAAAGGTTGCGGTCTATAATACAACTAACTCTACTGAACCAACTTATGTGTCAGGAAATATGGAGTTGAATAACTCTTGGGTAATTGGTGTTCTGATTGGTGCAGGATACGATGTTACTGAACTGACGGAAACTGACATTCAAAATCACGAGCTCACGACAGCGGCATATGATGTGCTTGTCCTTCCCGATTTGGCACCCCATGAGAATATTATCAACCTCGTGAAGGAATTCTGGCTTGGCGGTGGGTCCATCCTTGCTTTTGACACAGCAGGGTCATTTCTCAACTACGCAGGGATTCTTCCTCGAGAGTCTGCAGGAAACAACGGATTATCCACATACTGGAACTATATTGACAATGATATTGGCAATGTAACAGCTAGACATCCTGTGATGAAATCGTATGCTCTTAATGATCTATTGAGTCACTACAATGTCGTTTATCAAGATTTCATGATGTGGGATTGGTCCGCACTTTCAGGAGTATCATCTGATAATGGGCTAACCGTATTGGCAGTAGATGATGATGATTCGAACAATGTTGTAGCTATAGCTTCCGAGCCAACAGATATGGGAGGGAAAGTTGTTCACTTTGGCATACCAACTCATATTGTATCTTCGGATTGGGAGAACGCTATTGTAGATGCAGTTGATTGGCTCTGTCCAAGACCAAAGGCGAGGATCCTCTTCGATCTTTCACACTTACCACATTACGGTATTGATTCTTGGGATGCTACAGTCTATACCGATAATTACTATTCACTGTTGAGAAACTTCTATGTAAACCGTGCTTACACTTTGGACAAGCTCTATCCATCTGCTGCGGGAAATCTAACATTGGCAAATCTAGATGGATATGATATGCTTGTCTTCTGTGAGAGTTCACTAGAAATCACAATAGCTGAGATTTCCGACATCACAGCGTGGGTCGGTAGTGGCGGTAGTCTTCTTGCCTTCAATGATGCTCCATTTCAACCAAATGCCCAGCAGTACTTGAATAATCTCACACGGCAATTTGGATTTGAAATGAATACAACAGTTAGTGGAGCAGCAGATGTTACTCGAGCTCCTACCGGAATTCATCCGATGCATGAAGGTATTTCGAATGTTAGAATGTATACCGTGGGTGCAATAAATATCTCAAGCAGCATATTCTTCAATGTGGAAACTTTGTATGATGATGGTTTAGGTAATGTACTGATCGCAGCAAGTGAGTATGGAAAAGGTCGAGTAATACTCATGGGAGATAGGAGATTCCTCGCGAATGGATACATTGGCGGTAATGATAACTATAGATTTGCGGAAAATTCTGCAAACTGGCTCAGTTCTGGAATTGCGGATATCCTTGTTTATACAAGCGAACCTCTCAGTTCAAACTATTATAGAACACCAGTAGTCAATGCATTAAATGAATTAGGACTAAACTTCTTCTTGGTTTCTGACGATGATTATCTCAACCTATCACTTCATCTTAGTGCATGGGATATGGTCATTGTCGATATGCCATACTTTAATGTGGCTGCTTCGATGGATGCATTATATGATCATGTTGAAAACGGAGGGCGATTTCTGATGTCAGGATATCGAGTAGACAATGATCCAACTAATCCGCTTTGGGCGTTACTCGGATTTCAATTCATACACGAATGCTATGATAAAATCCCTATGCACATCTGGTCACCGAATTTCCCCATATTTGAAAACCCATATGACTATACGGCGGCTAATTTCACGCCCACTCACGACTATGGAGACGAAGGAGATATTCTTGGAGTCTTTTCGAATGCAACTGCAATTGGTGGAAATAGCACATCATACAATGTTAATCATA
>CAYMLT010000287.1:0-4663 GCA_964391265.1 uncultured archaeon | reverse complement strand
AAAATATGTGTTGATAACTGGTTCTATATCCTCATCAACAAGAGAATCAATTTCCTCGTCGATTGTTTCTGGAGCAGGGGATTGTGATTCAATCACTTTGGCAGATGGTAGAACGATTTCCTTGGAAGCAATAGATGTTAGCAGGGATTCAAAAACTGCTGGAGACTCCATTTCGGCAATTTCATCATCCATTCGTTTCAAGATACGGTATATTCCGATTATCTCTAATACCATAACTGCGGCCAATATAGCTGGCACTGCGGTTGCCAAGATGGTTAGACCAAACTCAAGCACTTGCATTTCGTTTTCTCCTATCCCTAGACACGTATCCTTTGATTATGTTTGTTCTTGATGAAGCCCTCAAAACTCATCACTTGTATCTACATAATACAAGTAATTTGAGTCCATTTGACTTTTACGAAAGTCTATGCCCTGCATCAATAAGATTATTAATGCGCTAACGACTTCATAACAATGCTTAATAAGAGCACTAACTATTGTTAATTATTCAATGCTCATTCAAACTTCCTGATTCTAGGGAGAATCGTGAGTTAAAGCGTGAGAATCAAAACAGGAGAAGTGACAGTAGCATGAATGGGATAGATACACAGTTGCGTGAAACACTTCAGAAACAGATCGATGTTGAAAAGAGAACATTGAACAAGCTAGCTGAGGCAGAGGACCAAGTCAAAGAAACGGCAGTCAGGTTACTCTTCATGGAACTACGACTTGACTCATGGAAGCATCAGAAGTTCCTCGAAGGAATCGTAGAAATGATGGATAGTACACCTTGCGATAAGTGGAGTGCCAAGGTTCAAAGATATGTAGATAGGGTTAAGATTCAGAGAACAATTGAAGCACTTATATCAGAAGAACAAGAAATGGAATCATTGGCATCTGAATCATTGAATGCAACCACGGATCCTGTGGCACATTTCCTTTTAGAACACTTAAAACAGGATGAAACACATCACAAACATGAATTGGAACAGCTCGTTAAATTGATCACCAAATCACCCTTACAGACCATAAAAGGTGAGAAGGGCACCGATATTGTGTGTGATACAGAAGAATAGATACATACCGAATGCCTTTTTCCTATAATCAAGTGATGAAATATCATGCCAACATTAGAAGATGTGACAGGTGAATGCCTATCATGCACCGAGTATATTGACATTCAGTTACCCCCGATGCATAAGGGTCGATGGCTTGATGAATTCAATAGATACAAACTGAACGAAGAAGCTGTCAAGAAACTCAAAGGATACTCAATCGATTATGAGATTATTGCATTGTTCGCCGATTGGTGTGGAGATGCACGGAAAGCAATTCCCGCATTAGCACATTTGGAGGTTGAGCTGGGGATTAAGATACGTGCATTAGGGGGTATGACCAAACCTGGATTTGGCACTGATAGATTCTGGGCTGTTCCACCAAGCCCTATCGAAGTTGAATTATTCGATATCAGAAGCAGCCCCACAATAATCATTTTCAGAAGAGACACAGGAGAAGAGGTCGGTAGAATAAATACAAGGCCTAAGATGACTCCGACAATTGAAGAAGAGATCGTGAAAGTCATCGAAGATGCTGCTTAAACAAAATCTCTGCATCCATCACAATGGTCAAAGCCTTGTCCGGAGCAGGCTCCATGTTTTCCTCCATGTTTCTTTCCCCAACCCTGCATCATCGTAAGCACTCCTCGTAAGTCTTCGCCTTTGCGGGTCAGTGTATATGTCACCTTAGGAGGTATGGAGCTTGCATCAACATTTCTATTGATTATTCCTTCTAAAGCTAGTTCCTTTAGTCGCTGAGAGAGTATCTTTGGAGAAACCCAACTGAGATCTTTCTGGAGCTGATTGAATCTCAATCCCCCTTGTGCAAAAGGTGGCATCAGACTTTGCAAGATAAGGATGGTCCATGCTTTCCCAAGGATTTGGGAGGTTATATAAACTGGACAACCTTCAACATCTTTTCTAACTCGAGGTGCCTGCTTTCTTCCTTGCAGCGAAGTCATAATGATGCCACTATCTTTTTGGTAACTGCTACCCTTATTATAGTATGTATTATGTTTCAATCGTGGTCAATGATGGTAAAACGATTAATGATACAAATTGATGAAGCGAAATGTACAGGTTGTGGATTGTGTATCACTGGTTGTGAAGAAGGTGCCTTAGCTCTAATTGATGGCAAAGCAAGAGTGGTTTCTGAATCCTTCTGCGATGGTCTAGGAGCCTGCATCGGTCATTGTCCAGAGGACGCCCTTGCTCTAAAAGAAGTTGAAACGACAGAGTTTAACGAAGAAGCTGCCATGGAACACATTCGCAAATTACGTGGTGAAAATCAGGCGAGTTCATGTTGCCCAACGATAAATCTAACGCAGCAAGAAACCGAAAAAGCAAAGCCGGAAGAAGTGCAAGTTTCTGCTGTTTCCAGCACGCCTTCGTATCTCCAGAATTTTCCTGTGAAACTCAAACTGATGGCGCTAAATCATCCAGCCTTGAGAGATGCCAGCCTTCTTCTTTCAGCAGATTGTACGGGGATTGCATACCCCACACTCCATGAAGATTTCATGAAAGGAAAGACCGTTATTCAGGTTTGCCCGAAATTTGAGGACTACGAACAAAACATTCAGAGGCTGACTCAAATCTTTGCAGCAAACGAAATCTCAGATGTTACAGTTCTTATTATGGAAGTCCCATGCTGCAGTGGTTTGGTAAGAATGGTGAAACAGGCGGCTCTAGCAGCAAAAAAAGAGATTCCAATAAGATCACTAGTCGTTGGCGTGAAAGGTCGGATTCTCTCAGTTTCAGCTGCATGATGTTCATGAGGCCATTGTTTCGGTTGGACATTGGAGTAATGGTCTCAGTATATATTCATCGTAGGAGTCATTGATGAATAGATTATCTTTCCATCATGCGCAATAGCTGTAGGCATATGGGGCGTATCAAAAGCAAGTCCCAAATTACCATCACGGTCTGCCATTATCAAGCCACCTTCTCCCGGAGTACGGTCTCGTAGAACTCTCACGGATTGATTACTTGCATCTTGTATAGCAGCTCCGTTCTCTACGTAGGCAACAGCCATTCGCCCCATTACAATTCTTAGAATCTGTTCGCCTTTTCCTGTGCAGCTAGCTCCAGCAAGCTCATTTGCATAAACACCAGAACCAATTATTGGTGAGTCGCCAATGCGTCCAGGCAGTTTCCCAGGCCATCCGCTAGTAGAAGAACCACTCGCTATGTGGCAACTGCTATCAACTGCCACACAGCCAACTGTGTCATTTGCATGGGCGATGGGAATGTTAATTGTTCGACGCGGTTCCGACTCTCTTCGATAGCCTTCTGCAATCATGGTATCATAGAGTTTTGTCGCTCCAACTCCTGCAATCTGCATAACCGGTGTCCTTTCAAGTACATATCTTGCTAGGGAGATAGGATGGATAATATCTTTCACAGCCATAACTGCGCCGCTATCCAATCGGTTCCCATCCATAATCATAGCATCGACTTCAATATCGCCATCTAGATTTTCGCATGCACCTCGGCCTGCGGTGAAGAGGTCAGTTTCTTCCAGGACCCAGATTGAGCTTTCGACAGCATCTACAGCGGATCCACCTTTATCCATTGCAGATAGTCCAGTCAATGCAGCCTTTTCGATAGCAATTAGAATCTCGTCATGGTGCGCCTTCTCAAATGCAGTTGCGCCACCATGAACAATAATGATAGGAAGGGCCATAGAATCAACCGATGACTGAAACTGTAGATTCAACAAAAACCTATTGTCGCGGTTCTCGCAAGGCTTTCTATCCTATTAATAGTTGAATAGAGGAAATTGACTGCATGCATTGCGCAGTAGACCAAGGCGTGGGGACTAATATGGCCTTAATAACAGATACAGGTAGGAAGATTCCACCACATTGAAACTCATTGAGTTCGAATGGATCATCTTCCCTCTAGAGCCTTACAGCCCCATCCTGTGAAGTTCTCGCTCCAAGAATTTTTTCGTTTCATTGAGATTGTTCCATCTTTCAGCAAATGTACCCGCAGTAATCTTCTGTTCTTTGTATATTGTTTCCAAGTCACTAATCTCTAATTCGGTTTCAGTCAGACGGTCACGATACATTTCGACACGCATAGCCGCATTGGATTCCTCGGATTCACTTGGTTTCTGAACCGAGATTATTTTTCCATCCATGATACGATAGATGCGGTCGGTTTGCCTTGCGATTGCTGCATCGTGTGTTACCATGACAATGGTTTTACCCATCTCCTTGTTTATCTTGTGGAGGAACTGGACAATCTTTGAACCAGTTTCTTGGTCTAAATCACCTGTTGGTTCGTCGCATATCAAAATTGGCGGATCATTGGCTAGTGCCGAGGCAATTGCTACTCGCTGTTTTTCTCCTCCACTCATTTCGTCGGGCTTGTGATTCATGCGCATTTCAAGTCCAACAGTTTTCAAGAGATCGGTGACTCTCTTTTTTCGGTCAGCTGAAGGCATCTTTATGGCGAGCATTGGGAGTTCTACATTTTCATATGCAGTAAGAGTGGGTATGAGATTTAATGTCTGAAAGATATGTCCTACCACTCTTTGTCTTAGCAATCCAAGTTCAGCATTGGTCGCATTTGTGATCTCTCTACCTGCAACCCATGATTGACCT
>CAYMLT010000286.1:0-4680 GCA_964391265.1 uncultured archaeon | reverse complement strand
GAAATTTCTGATGCTCAATAAGGCCATCCAGATGCTTTCTCTCTTGTTTTTTTTATGTACTCGATTCCTTTTTCGAACCTGTTCACCTAGTCTTCTGAGGCAGTCTTTCAATCCTAGGTCTATTTCTCTCCTCACTGCGTCCACATCTGCAATATACTCCTTACCTACGGTCTTGTAAGGAACTTTAGTCGAGCATAGATGTACAAAGAATGCAAGTGGGTCATCTGGACGAATACCATATGGTTTGAGATTGAGCCCTCTAACCACTCTGGTTGAAACATCCGAACCTTCGTCATATAGGAGCGGAATACGATTTGCAAAACGAAATACATTGGTTCCAGCAGGAAGTTCCCCTCCATATGCTACACCTGCTTCTATTATGAAGGGATGGCCTTCATGCACCGATGGTGAACGTTGAGCTGTGACGAGGAATTCCGGATTCAACCGTTTCATTCCTGCATGCATTGCTGTGCTTCCTGCAGGAGATAGCGCCTTTGGTGTAGGTGCCATGAAGCCATCAAATTCCGCAAGTGCCCTCATGATATCTAATAAGACTTCATCAGTAAGGTTTTTTGGATCTCTATCAGGATCTATTGATGCATACAAAAGAAATGCATCAGCTGTCGAAGGGCCAATCCTTTGAAACGTCTTCATCAAGAATGACTTGATATTCTTATGCCGAGTAACTGAAATCAATGACTTGAGAAGTTCAACGTCAGTACCTCTTGGATGTGGTTTGACCTCCTCTGGGGGTCTAGGCAAAACGTCAATGACTCTCTCATATTCAAGTAATTCTCCCTCAGGGGTTTCGAACCAAATTGATGAATATGGAACAATGATGCTTGTTTGACTGAAATAGTCAAGAATTCGCCTTTTGCTTCTTAGCCAATCTCCTTGCAAATGGAATGAGATTGTTGTTCCGTGTTCTGTCTTTTCTTTCGGAATTCTGTCTTCGCGTAATATCTCCGGCTCGTTCCTATCAATCTCAAGTTTCATTTGTATTGAATGAGAGAATACTTCTCCGTGAATTCCGGTTGTGATTTCAATTGGCTTCTGTGTTGTTACCTGACCATACAATAGCGCCAAGCTTCCGCCTAATCCAAATGTGCCTCGACTTTGTCTATGAGTAAATTTCGTCCCCGTTAGCATTTTGCCTATCAATTTGGGAATATTCTCTTGATGAATACCGCCACCATTGTCTTGTACTGCTAATTCGTAAACTTCTGGTCCGGATGTGACATCTGCTCTTTGATTGGATTTATTTTGAGGTCTTAGTCTTATATTGATGTCAGGAAGAATTCCATGGCTCTCACAGGCATCAAGACTGTTCTCGACAAGCTCCCTGATTGAAACATACAACGACCTAGCAGGATTATCAAATCCTGCCAGAGTTCGATTACGATAGAACCAAGCTGATACTGATAATTCTGTCACATCGGGTTTGGAAAAACTGGGAGTAATCACTTGGAATACACACGCTCATTGAAACGTGATGCTCCGTTACTATGAATGACAGTATTACGCAGGGAACATATCAATGATAAGGGGTAATACGAGATAGCCAAACAACAACAGAAGCAAAAGGCTAACTGCCATGAGTGCCCATATCATTCTATTCCACTTGATTATTGTACCGCCATCAAATGGCTGGATTGGAATCATGTTGAAGAGACCAAGCATGGCGTTAAGACTTACCCCAATTTGAAGGATATAGCCCACCTCCATTGTCAATCCAATACCGGCAAGGGGTAGGAATATCGATAGTAATGTGAATAGTGCCGCTAGGCAAAAATTAGACAAGGGGCCTGCAGCATTTACTTTTCCCTCCTTTTCCAGGCTCTCAGTTCCGCCTGTATACACCACTCCAGTTCCAAAGATTGGGATTCCAAAGAGAATTGCGACGAGAGAGAGATAGTATCCAGCCATAACCATTCGGAATTCTGCCCACATATTGTAATGTTGCGCCACAAACTTGTGCGAAAATTCATGAACAAAGTATGCGAGTAGCAATGAACCAGCTATTATTGCAATTACCCACCAATATCCAGACAAGATAAGTGAGGGAACATAAGTAAATGCTCCTAAGATTCCTCCTGCCTGCAATGAGATACTGACTAAAATTACAAGCAGTGCAGAGATGACTAGATCCTTTTTCTCTTGAGCCGAAAATCGACTTTTTCTTCTTATAGGTCGTCTCCTAGTAACTTGTTGTCGTTGTTGCCTTGGAGCCTCTTCTACGATTTCATAATCGCTTCCATCCAAAGAATCGCTAACACGACGTTTTGCTCTATCCTTCACGAGATGGATTCCAGGACAACCATGTCCTTCTGGCAATCTATGGTCAGAGCAATATACACTATTGCAGTACGGGCAAGTGAATACCAAATCTTCCTGACCACATAGAGAGCAACGAGCCATTGTGATTTCATCAATCCTGTTTTTCGTTTTCATCCACAAGGTATTGACTGAAAAGGATATTCATCGCGGCGTGGATAATCCCTGCCCACTGTTTTAGCAGGGACAAGCCTTAAGTGACGTTCCAGCGGCGCCGTTTAGGGGAACACCTTCCTGGAGTGAAATACCGTGGATTACGATGTTGCCATAGTTGGGAGTGGCCCAGCTGGTATTTTTTGTGCCTTAGAGCTAATTAAGCACAAACCTACCCTCAAAGTGGTTTTGATTGAGCGTGGCAAAAGCATCGAACGCAGGAATTGCCCCAATACAACCATGGCTCGGGGCTGTACCAAATGTAATCCGTGTGCAATACTTGCGGGCTGGGGAGGTGCCGGTTCCTTCTCTGATGGAAAGCTTACAATTGCAACCAAGGTCGGTGGATGGTTAGATGAAATCCTGGGTGAAAAGCCCCTAATGGATCTCATCGAATATGTTGACCAGGTGTATCTAAACTATGGTGCTCCTGCCGATGTCTATGGTGCTAATGAAGATGACATCGAAGAATACACTCGTAAAGCCGCTCTTATCGGGCTCTGGTTAATTCCCCAAAAGATTCGTCATATGGGTCGCGAGGGCTGTATTGAAGTAATGACTGGTATGTATGAGGACATAGTCAAGAATGCAGATATCAAACTGAACACCGAAGCCAAGGATATACATGTTGAAAGAGATAAAGTCAGTGGGCTAGAAACTAATGGGGGAGATCTGATTTCTGCTCGATATGTTGTCGCAGCTCCCGGAAGAGTTGGGAATAAATGGCTTTCTGAACAAGCTCAACGACTTTCACTTCACACAACGAATAACTATGTCGACATTGGATTACGGATTGAGATTCCGGAACCTGTAACGGCTGACATTGCAGGCAAATTATACGAGCCAAAGCTGATTTACTACTCCAAACGATTTGATGATAAGGTGCGTGTATTCTGTTTCAATCCTGGAGGGGTTGTAACCAGTGAATATTACGACGATATTCTTACAGTGAATGGCCAATCATTTGCACAGCATAAAACTATGAATACAAACTTTGCACTTCTTGTTTCAACACAGTTTACGGCACCTTTCGATTCTCCGATTTCATACGGCCGGTCTATTGCTAATCTTGCAAACATGCTCGGAGATGGGGTGCTTGTACAAAGACTTGCAGATCTTAGGCGTGGAAAAAGAAGCACTGAAGAGCGAATAGCTCGCAGCCCAATCAAACCAACGCTTCCAAGTGCATGTCCGGGAGACCTCAGTTTCGCTCTTCCGTACAGGCATCTTACTTCAATCATGGAGATGCTGGAAGCATTTGACAAATTATGTCCAGGGGTTGCCGATGATGGTACTCTTCTTTATGGTGTGGAAGTAAAATTCTATTCCTCTCGACTTACCACCAATAAGAATCTTGAAACAGCAATCGGCAATCTCTACGCTGCCGGGGACGGCGCTGGAGTAACTCGCGGATTGATGCAAGCATCAGTAAGTGGTGTTGTGATTGCACGAGATATTCTTGCCAAAGAAGGAATTGATGTCGAATAGTGCTTTCCCAAAAACAATCACTCCCATGTCATAAACCTTATATACCAATTGGTCACTAGTGACTAGTGAACAACTGGTCCCTAGCAAGGGACTGGCTGGCATCATATGAGAAAGGGAGCCTCCCTCAATGACTCCAATGGGCGGCCGCAGCCGCCCGGCTCCCACAAAAGAGGTGCCAAAAATGATTGATGATGACTTTAACAAACTAGTGAAGGATATGTTCGAGCGATTCTTCGGAAATGCGTTTGGAATGGTTCCTGGAGAGAATGGGGTGCGTATTGGTATTAGCCCTGAAGAGGTTTCACAACCTTCCGATAATGATGACCACGAATTATTTGTTGATGAGATTGACCTCGGGGATGAATACTTGGTAATAGTGGATTCTCCCGTATCAATTGAAGAACCGGCAGCATATGTAAGGGGCAAGATGTTGGAAATCAAGGTAAATCCTGTTGTTGAACGAGGAATTGAAGTGAATGTTCCATTCAATATTAACATCGAGAATTCGACGGTTTCGTACAATAATGGAGTCATAGAAGTTCGACTAGTGAAATCTTCGAATCCAGATACAGAATTAACAGAAGGCTTATTGAAACTAGTATAAGGGAAATGAATACAATGAGTGAGAATACAATTCGGCTTAAAGTTGCAGCCGCAATGCCAAAAGACCAAGGTAGAGGTATTGTAAGGCTTAATTCAGATGTT
>CAYMLT010000285.1:0-4717 GCA_964391265.1 uncultured archaeon | reverse complement strand
CTTAGGAGCTTCTTCAATTGGACTTCGGTATTTCTTGTCCTATTTGCCGCAGGGATGATAGCATATGGAATTCACGAACTTCAGGAAGCAGGATTGTTACTAATAGGACCACTGGAAGTATGGAATATCAATCCACCAGTGTTACCTGATGGCAGTTTTCCGTTACTTCATGATACGGGTGCAATAGGTGGCCTCGCAAAAGCACTACTCGGATACAATGGTAATCCATCTGCATTAGAAGTCGCAGCTTATGTTACATATCTCCTTATTGTAAGCCTTTATTACATGTTCCGAAAGAATACAGCACAAGAGAAAAGAAAATCTGCAGCTCCTGCCGAAAAAATAGGAGCAACGATGTAATCAATAACAAAGAACTATGTTCGAGGGAATGAGGGCATGAGATACAAGCCAAATAGTTGATATCACAAGTGCCTTATTTACATCTATTCCCAGTATCTGCAAACAGAATGATAGAACCTTAATTGAAAAAGAGGGGGTCTAGAAATATGGCAAAGGCCCAGAAACACAGACAAACATTGAAAGATAGAGTAAGAAGACAGTTTAAAAACAACCAAATTTGTCTCACAGCCTTCGATGAACTAGAGAAGGATATTGAAGTACAGACAATACTTGAGGATACTAATCGAATGGCCATCGATAGAATGGGCTATTCGGATCATGGTCACGTGCATTCACTTATTGTTGTAAAATATGGAATGCAGCTGCTCAATGCCCTTGAAAGGGGAGTGAAAAGTACAATTGAGCAAGAAGAAACAGGCTCCTTTGAGGATGCACAATTGGTAGTCATGATAGCTTGCTATCTGCATGATATCGGTATGGCGGTCCACCGAGAGAATCATAATATCTTCTCGGTTACACTTGCAGCACCAATTATTGACAGAATTCTACAGAAGGTGTACCCAAAAGATATTCGTAAAAGGATCCATATCAAAGGGCATATTCTACACGCAATTCTATGCCATGACAAGTTCATTACACCAAACACAATTGAGGCAGGTGTGGTCGGCATTGCGGACGCTCTTGATATGACCAAAGGAAGGGCAAGAATACCTTTCGAGCTAGGCACAGTAAATATTCACTCCACATCAGCCATGGCAATAGAGAGTGTTAAGATAAAGAAAGGCGAAGAGAAGACAGTTCGCATTGAAGTCCTCATGACTAATGCTTCAGGGATATTCCAAATTCAGGAATTGCTAGAGAGAAAAATCAAAAGCGCTCCAAAGGTAGCTGATCACATCGAATTGGTATCAATCATGTCAGAACGAGCAGAGGCTATTATTGACAAAGAGCTCAGGATATTGTAGTTCCGCAATTTTTGAGCACTTGCACAAGAATATGAACGACTTCGTACAAAATCTCAAATTCCTTGTACACTTTCGTAAGGTATATCTAGGGATTGTTCTCCACCGGGAAGTGTTTCGAACAGAGTTTTTCCGAGGACCGAAAATTGACCCTTGATCCAACTGACAAACAGATTATCGAGATGCTCCAAGAAGATGGGCGCATGTCATTTAGTGAGATAGCAAAAGCAGTAGATAAGACAGAGGTCACAATTAGACGTCGGGTTCGTCGACTCCTCAAAGAAGGTATTATTAGGAATTTCACAGTAGTCCTTGATCCCCTTAAGATTGGCAAACAAATTAGTGCCATTGTTCGTGTAAAGGCACAGATGAAACAGGCATCCTCAATTGCCGAAAAAGTGAAAGAATATGACGAAGTTACCGAGGCGTATTTTTTGGATGGTGCCTGTGGAGTAATGCTCAGAGTAACTGTTGATGGCTTGGCAGAGTTGAAATCCTTCCTAGAAAATCGTCTTGGCAGGGTACCAGGTGTAGGAGAAGTTGAAACCTGTATAGTGCTTGAAACAGTCAAATCAGCGTTCTGAGCGAGGAAGTAGAGTGGAGTACTACCTTTATCTTAGCACTGGTGAATTGGAACGACTCCATACTCATGCAGAAGATAGCTTACCCTTTGAGGCTGCTGCGTTGCTATTCGGCACAGTGACTGATAATAGAATAGTGGTTACTAGAGCAGCGATTGTTGACAATATTTCAAAATCGCGAACTACATTTTCGATAAGTCCAGAGGTTCAGTATCGTCTTTTAATGGAGGCTGAAGACATAGGAGAGAATCTAGTTTGTATCTTTCATTCTCACCCCGCCCCCCCACGACCATCGGAATCGGATCTAGGAAATATGAAACTCAATCCAGTTGTTTGGCTTATTGCATCAAAAGAAACCGGTAACTGGGAGAGCCGAGCATTCCTGATAAAATGCGGCAAAGTAATAGAGGGAAGTATCATTTTGTCCGATGGAGCGTCTTAATGGTACCAGATGTTTTCTTTGGCTCGAAAGATATCTTTGTTTCGTCTATCGATTCGATTAGCGCAGCAGCTGCTATGACATATTTGAGTCGGTATAGATTGCATTGGAGGTAGCCTAGTCCAGAGTTTTCATCAAACTCATTAAGATATAAACGAGTGTCCGAAACAGTGACCTCCCCGTAGAGTGAAAGAAGGCTCTTCCAGATTGCTGTGCTTAGTTTTTTTCCAGTTACTGGTGGGCCATCTCTGTGGATAATAAAAGATAGATACCGCTTCCTATTCAGCTTCATTGCCCTCACCGTTCTTGATTATTTCAAGTCCAGGCATCAATTGAGTCCCGTCTAGACGTTTCAGATTCTCTTTGAGGATTGCACTCGGAGTACTAGAAATCGCCTCCTTAGCCTGATTTTCGCCAAGCCCTAGCAGCATCCCAATATGAACCAGGGCCACTGGAGACCTCATTCGAACTGGAGTGTTTGCCCCGCTAGATAGTACCACCTTCATTTTGGCTCTTGTAGCGGTGGTAACGGAATCACGTATGGCCTTGATTATTCTGGATCTATGGAGGCCATTCGTGTCTAAAAGTGATGCAATGGGAACTTCAAGAGCGGTTCCATGAGATGCACACAGTCCAGCTGTTGTCTTTCTAAGAATGTTTTTTCCTGTGATGTCCACTGTCAGCAAGTGTACTCTCGAATCTTCAGCCACCCAGTTTGCAGTATCAACTTCAAGGAGTGGAGCAGAAACAAGAGCATATTTGCCGTGAATTTTTGAAACTTGTGCCTTCAGTCCGGATAGCTTTTGTGATTTCAAATTGTGGCGTCGATATACCTGAACAGGCGAT
Source organism: uncultured archaeon (assembly GCA_964391265.1). Taxonomy (GTDB): domain Archaea; phylum Asgardarchaeota; class Thorarchaeia; order Thorarchaeales; family Thorarchaeaceae; genus MP5-2226. The sequence goes on along the minus strand of CAYMLT010000285.1, from coordinate 1,529 downwards.
TCACGTGCGCTGATCCCATCATTAGTGCACCCTGATAGGATTGCAGAGTACCCTAAGGTTTCAGCCATCTCAATAAATAGTTGCAACTCCTGTTCTGTCCGAGCGCGTATATCCATATCCACTGATTTCATCGCTCTAAAACTCCTGCGAGCGAAATAAGCTGGCGAATCAGCTGTTCTGCATCCGTGAATGAGCATCGAGGCCATTTCATCATGTGTACCTGCAAGCTAATCACATCGGAAACTGTTGCCATCTTGATATCTTCCAAATACGCTGCTTGCTTATCAATTCTAAGAAAGAGTGTACACTCCTCATCTGTGCGCAGTTCCAATGTATCGAGAATAGATGTGAGCTCATTAGCGGTGAGGTTCGAAAAAATATCCTGCATTACTGATGATGTCAACTTGTGATTATCTAGGGTGCCAACATGTACCATTATGGGGATTCCCAGATGACCATTAGTTTTTTCTTGGGATATTGCAACCTTGTCACGGACAGTTTCAGGGAATATATTGAGAATAGCAGTTGTGACTTTTTCACGCACCTCGGTGGCTCGGGAATATGCCCGAGCCTCCAACCGATTTATGAATGCCTCGGAGGTACCGTTCATTTCTAGCTGCACGATCCTATACACCAGAGTGATGTGCTCCCGGGTAACGGCACTGGGAAACTCTGTGAGGCCCTATTTGTGTGAGCCCAACCTCATAGTTCTGTTCATGTGCCCCAGTGCATAACGCCCCACAGGAATTGTCAAATGAACTTCTATTTGATGTGTACCTTTGTACGAGTTTCATGTTGCTGTTCCACACCCTTAGAATCGGGCATCGGTGTCTATTTTCCAAGGTTCTTATTTGCGGCGAGACTGGGCCTCAATTTCTCAGCGCCACGGCCTTTATTTCGTAAGCCACGGCTTCTTTTACCAGCAGAAGTTAGACCTCGGCTCTGTCGACCCTTGTGAGTTGGATCACATATCCAATTGATTTGTGGATCATTGTAGATAACAGGATGATTTGGATCAACCAGAACAACCTCATGCCAGACACTACGATGGTCTGAGCCAACCCAATAGCTGTTAAGCACACGTAGATTCGGGAATTTCTGCCCGACTCGTTCCTCAGCAATCCACCGTCGGGATTTCATTGGCGTATATTTTGATACACCCATACTACGAGGTTTTCGGCCCATCTTAGGACGGGGTCTCTCTCTTGGACCTCTACCTGTTCTGATTCTTACAATAACGTAGCCTTGCTTTGCCTTGTATCCAAGAGCACGGGCGCGTCCAAGTCGTGTTGGGCGTTCAAGGCGAACGATTGTGCCTTGCTTTCTCCAGACAATAAGTCTGCTTCTTACAATCTCAGAGCGTTCGTGTTGCTCCTTAATCCATTGTTCGTTCATCCGCTTGTATGCAGACATCTTATGTTTCCATCCTTTGTTGTGAATTATTCGCTTTGTTTGTGGTTCAGCCTCGAAAGGCCACATCCCTGCGGACGGATCCGCCAATACAAAGGAAATGGGTGGCTCGGATAATG
>CAYMLT010000284.1:0-4724 GCA_964391265.1 uncultured archaeon | reverse complement strand
GTGCTTCACCTTCCGGTGCCGCCGGGAGAAGTGGAGGCTCAGAACCTCCTGCACCTTGTCCCATAGCGCCTGCGAGATGAGCGGCTCGTGCATCCCCTGGTACACCCGGCCCTTCCACTCGAAGTCGCCGGTGTAGATGCGGTTCTTCAGGATGCGGTGAAGCGAGGCCCTCGGTATCGGACCCGGCCTTCGCGGGCAGGACAACCCGTCCGCACGGGCCCATCTCGTCAGCTCCAGCAGCGAGTAGTTGCCGGTCGCGTAGCGCTCGAAGAGGGAGGTGATGATGGGTGCCACCGTGGGATCCGGCTCGATCGTCCTCTTCCCGTTCGGCCCGGCGATGTTGCGGTAGCCGGTCGGGGCGCAGGACGGCCAGATACCCTGGGCCGCCTTCTCCTCCATGCCCTTCCGGGCCTCCTCCGAGAGGTTGTCGATGTAGTTCTTCGCCATCAACACCTTGATCCCGTGCATGAGCTTCTCGGAGGAGCGGGATTCCTTTGACAGGATGCCGCCTTCCTTCACAAGATGGATCTTGAGACCCAGCTCGTCGAGCGTCACCCAGTCCTTGAGATTCCGGTAGAGGCGGTCGGTCTTCTCGACGAGGAGCACGCGACACGACCGCCGCTTCCGCAACAGCGCGATCATCTCGCCGAAGGCAGTCCGGCCCGCGGCCTTCGCCGTTTCGATGTCCACGAACTTCTGGATGATCTTGATGCCGTTCGACTGAGCGTAGGAGTCCAGCAGCTTCTGCTGGGCGGGGATGGAGAATCCCCCCTTCTCCTGCTCCTTGGAGGACACACGCGCGTAGGTGACGGCTTCCCGGCTTTGCGCTCGGTCTGCCGACGCCCCAGCCATCGCCGTAGTGTTGGCCGTTTCCGTGTCAACTTGCCGCGCCGTCCCTTCCTTCGCTTCCCACTGTTGCACGATGCGGAAGAAGCCTGTCAGATTCCAGGTGATCTCCCGGACGTCCTCGTCGGTAATCCGCTTCGACGAGTAGCGCTGCCACAGCCGCCGGGACTCTTCCGCGCGATCTCCGCCGGCACATACACCGTAGCGTAGCGCGCGAGACGGCGCCGCCAGGTCCGCGCGCGTGGCCTCCTCGCGGCTCGCGGCCCGTCTCGCGCTGGTGCTGCTCTCTCGCATCGACAGCCTAGTAAGGCAAGGCCGATGCCGGGGCGCGGGTCGGCGTGCCCGTCTGGGCAAGTGCCTGGATCCGTTGAAGTAGCGCCTATCGGCGCCGAACGGCACCCCCCGAGGACCCCACAGATCTGTGGGGTGGCGGAGCGTCGACCCCACAGATCTGTGGGGTGCCTGTCGCCGGGAGCGGGGAGCGCCCTCCGGGAGTGGCGGCGCTTCCTGGACCAGGAGCTCGAGGGTGCGCGGCGCCCTAGACCTAGAGCGCGATCTTGAAGATGGCCCAGAACATGTAGAGGGTCAGTCCCGCGTACAGCAGCAGGAGGCCCAGGCTGAGGGTGCGGCGCCACAGTGGATGGATGGTCTTGTCTCTCTCGGTTATCCACGTCCCGCCGGCCTCGCCCAGAAGCCACAGACCTCCAAGGCCGAGAACGCCAGCCAGCCAACGGCCGGGAAAGCGCGCGTGACGCGTCAGCGGGAATCCCATACACGCATCGCTGATGAGCCCGAGCACGACGACCAGCAAAGGCAGGCCAAAGAGAAGGCGCCACTTCAGGCCTGGGTCGCGCGCTCCCTGGCGCGTCGTCCCGGTCATGACCTCCAGTCCCACACCAGGCCGGCAGCCACGGAAAGCACCAAGACCACGATCCCCACCAGTCGCCCCACTTCACGGTCAGGGAAGCACCACAACGCCAGCGCCATCAGAAGGACGCCCACCAGCACACAGAGGGAGACGCGCCAGTGGTACAGAGCGTCGATCGCGTTTGCGGCGCGCTCAAGCAGGTCCCACACGGCCTCAGCCCCGGGCCCTGCGCGCTTTGGCGGGCGCAGCCCTTTCTGCCGCAGCTGGTCGCGCTCGCGCACGGCTCACGGCAACCCTGCTTTTCCGGAGGATTGACCGCAAGGCGGCTGACGAGACGATCCAGACCTACGCCAAGTTCTACGAGCGGGCCCACGAGAAGGAGACGGCCCTGCCACTACCCGAGCGCGTCCGGAGGGCCGAGTACCTTGATGAGATGCGGAAGGACTATCTCCGGACGTTTTCGAGGTTCGACCGGCGGGGGAGTCGGTGCCCCCGCTGCCTGGGGGAGTCCGGGATTTCGTGAAGGCGAAAGGCTACCCGTTCGCTCCGTTGCTTCGGCTGCTCGACAACGAGGAGATCGCCGTCTCGCTGACCGACCCCTACCTGCTCGGGCTGGGGGGGAAGGCGGAGAGATCTCTGCGGGGCCTCGAGCGGTCGCTGCGGGAGCATGCCGCGGATGTGCTGAAGCGGCTCATCGGTGCGCGCGAGCGGTTGGCCGGCGCCCAAGCGCAGTCCGAGCCAATCGCGGTAGACAGACGCGTCCTGCGGTAGGCCCCCGGCTCGGCCCGGAGGCGTGAGCGGAGCGGCGTAGGCTCGTGGTGGAGTTGCTTCGCCGCGAGCGGTCGCGCGGCGAGGGGACGGAGTCTCCCACCGTGGGAGGTGTCGCATGAAGGATGGGGCTCGAGGCCTGGTGGGCCGGAGAATCACTGGCGTCCTTCTCAAGGAAGCCGAAGGACGAATCGGCCCAAAGAGCCAGCTCTTCTTGGTGCTCGATGGAACCCACTACTACGAATTCTATTCCGACTCCGAGATCCGCATGACCGGCGGCCTCGACGAAGGTGGTGCCGATGACGCCTGGCGCTACATGGCTTCGGCCCACCGCCGGACCACATTCGTGGCGCTTCAGGACAAGGAGATGCAGGCGCGCCTCGAGCGGGAATTGGCCGGCCGCGAGGCGGCGCCAGACGCAGATGAGCTTCGGGGCCGTGTCGGCGGGAACGGCACCGAAAGTCGAGCGCCGACTGCCGAGTCCGCTGGCAGCAAGCCTGCCAAGTCGGCTGGCAGCCTGGCGGCGACACATCTCTACTCGGTCGTCTGGCTCGGGTCGCGCGGCGGCCAGCGCGAAGTCTATCAGGGACGCGACGAGGCCGACGCCCGCGAGGCTTTTGAGAAGGCGTTCCAGAGGGCTACCGCGCGCGGGGAGTTGCGGCTGATCGCGCTATCCCTGGCTGGAGAGGCGCCTCGCATCCTTGGCGACGCCACCGTCCTGCCCATCGAGAAACGCAGACGCCGACGCCGCTCTTCGTCTGGCTCGAGCGCCCGGCGCGAGCCGCCCAACTTGGTTCGGAAGAGGCTGGCACGAGTTGTCGTCCGAAGCCAGGAAGTCGGTGGCAGCAAGAAGCCCGACGAGAGCGACTCGTAGGCCCGGCCGCCACGCCCTGTTGCCGGTCATCAGGAACCGCGGGAATCTGACCAGGAGTTGCACTGCAATGCAGCAGTTCGGCCACCGAGGAGGGGCAGCGCAAGCTGCTCCGGCTCGAAGCGGCCGGAGACTGTACTACGGCTGTCAAGCCGAAGTGAACCCTGATCCGTCACGCGGCGCGCAGACAGCGTTTCAGCCCGCTCAGTCGATCCGTCGAATGCGACTGTGCAGGACAACCTTCTACGTTCCAGCTGGAACGCCGGCGACGCAGAACTTCACCTCGATCAAGTCCGGATCCTTGGGGGAGCCGTCCGTGCGACTGCTGACGACTACGCCCGGGAGGTTCGCCTTGAGGTCCGCTACGCACCGTGCCCAAAGCGAATCGGGCGTCGTGCTGCCCGGAAGATAGATCTCTTCGTGCAAGAACTTGGCGCCACCCGGCAGTATCGTCTCTGATGTTGCTTTCACCTCTCCTGATAGCGTTGCTGGCGAGCGGACATACGCATGTGACGAAGTGAAGAGCGGCTTCCCCAAGGACTTCAGCGTTGCGCGGGAGAGCTTCTCGTCGTCGTTGTTGAAGAGACCGGTTCCACAGACAACGAGCCGCAGGGAAGGCTGGAGGGGCTTGCCTGGTTCCGGACCGGATGTCCTGAGCCTGAAGAACGCGAACCGGCTCTCTGGCACAAGTGCGTCGAGCGCCGACTTGAGTTCTTCCGGCACGTGGACTCTCTCAAGGCGATCGATCTGTTCTCTAGCCTGTTGTGTATGGGAGCCAACGGGATTCAGGGTGAGGTACCGCCGAAGAGCTTCAACGGTGCCGGCTGCTTGGGCCTCTTCCCAACTGGCCGCATCCAGGCCTCGCTTGGCGTCATCCCGATGCGCGCCATCCGGGTATTGAGTGAGGTAGGCTTCAAAGGCTTTCGAGTCATGCTTCTGGCTGGCCTCCTCCCACGCTCGTTTCTCTGGTGAACAGCCTGCCACTACCACGGCAAGCGCCAGGAACGAGTGCTTCACGAACTGCCGTGTTCTCCACATGCCAAAGTCCTCCGTTCTCACAGAGTGTCCGCTTGCCGCTCTTCTACAACCGGGGGCGAGGCGTCGGTCACGCAGGCCCATACATAGCACAACACTGTTGTGCAAGATCGCCTTCCAGGGGGAACTCGCGCGCGCATGTCCTCTGGCCCTCGCGGCGCTGAGATCGTTCCTCGCGCGCGAGGGATGGCTGCCGGTAACCCGCCCGACGCGAGGAACATGGTCTGCACAGGGATTCTGCGTTCAGGCGTAGAGATGCCGTTGCCGCAGAGGTCGTCCCCCACCAGCCCAGACCGCCGATCTCAAGGCGAGCAGGACGACACCACACGTCAGCAC
>CAYMLT010000283.1:0-4752 GCA_964391265.1 uncultured archaeon | reverse complement strand
TCGAGGTGAAAGGCGAGTCGGATGTAATTAAATGTGGAAATGAAGCTGTAAAAATCCTCCACGATATGGATGAGGAGAAGAAAGCCAAAAGCAAGAGATACTGGACTAGATTGGTCTTGTAGAATCTATTTCTCAACAAGTAGCGAAAATCGGAGGAATTGACTCAAAGATGAATCAATTCCAACTTTTGGTCATCTATGAAATGTTAGGCCCTATCCTCTATATCATGATGTGGATACTTGGCTATTTAGACCCGGAGTACAATCACATTCGAAGGAATATCGGTTCATCACTTGGAGATTCGGTGATACTCCTATTTTCCAATATAGTAGTAATCACCACTTGCTTTCTGTTGCTGGTCTAACTGACTACCATCTTTGTTCACTCGTGGACGTCCAGTTTGAGGGTCTCGTCTAAAGGTAACACCCATCTGCTTCAAGAATGCATTCATTCCAATTCGGAGTGTTGTAACGGAAGAGGCCATTCCTCTCTTGCCAGGTTCCCCACCGAAGACAACCATACTGTCACTCAGGTAATCAGCCATCAAAATTGAGTGCTCTACTACAAATGCAGTCTTCATATTGTTCTGAATCGTGCGCCGAATAGCATCTGAACTTGCAAGTCGTTGTTCAATATCCAAGAATGCTGAAGGCTCATCAAAGAGGTAGATATCAGCATCTGTTGCTAAACATGCAGCAATTGCGGCTCTCTGTAATTCTCCACCACTGAGATCTGTAACAGCGTGGTCAAGAAGAGGTTCCAATCCAAGCTTTCTAGTCACAGAAGTTTTGAAGTCTGAAGTATCTACGGTGTTACCTCCTTTTTCTCTCAGGTACATTCGAACGGAACCAGAATAGTCCTGTTCAATATACTGCGGTTTATAGCTGATACGAAGGTCAAATCCTGCAACAGTGGTAGTTGGGACTTCTCCCTCATCTGGCTCGATCTCTCCAGCTAACATTTTTACAAAGGTTGTCTTACCAATCCCGTTTGGTCCAAGAATGCCTACAAGCTGACCTTTTGCGACTCTACCTCCACGAACATGAAGCTCAAAATCTTCGAACTTCTTGCTCAAATCACCGTATTCAATGAGGGCTTCTGAGGAGGTGTATTGCTCATCTTGTTGGGTCATACCCTTGAAAGATATCACACTATCCCGGAATCGCATATTCTCATCAGGTATGTATCCATCTAGGAAGATATTGACGCCCACCCGCGTTCCATGGGGATGTGAAACAATTCCGTACACACCAGGATCTCCATAAAACATACAGACAAGATCTGAAACATAATCAAGTATTGATAGGTCGTGTTCAACAACAATGACGGTCTTACCCAAATCAGCCAGGTTTCTAATAGCACGACCAACACGCAACCGTTCACGGACGTCCAAGTATGCTGTTGGCTCATCAAAGAAGTAGATATCGCCTTCACGAATAATAGCCGCGGTTATTGCAACTCTTTGCAGCTCACCGCCGCTAAGGAACTTAATTGGACGATCCCAAATCTCTGCGAGATTCATCCCCTCCTTCAACTCGTCAAGTCTACCGGAGGAGTCTGCGCTCTCTAGCAAATCGCTAATCGATTTATCTGAGATTGCAGGTAGCTTTGGAAGGTCTGTAATATATTGCGGCTTATGAATAGGTACCACTTCACCATTCTGAATTTTCTCAAAAAGCGGTTGCAGCTCAGATCCGCGGTATGCCCGAATAATCTCATCCCACTCAGGAGGGTCTTCAATATGGCCCATGTTTGGTTTGAGCTCACTTGCAAGTATTCGAATTGCTGTCGTCTTTCCAACACCGTTGGGTCCGATTAGTCCCAACACCCGACCTTCTTTAGGGATAGGTAATCGGAAGAGCTTGAAGCCATTGACACTATAGCGATGACTAGTGTCACTTTCCAACTCTTCTGGCAAATTGACGATTGTAATGACATTGTATGGGCACTTCTTCACACATATTGCTTCACCAGAACATAGTGATTCTACAATAACAGGCGGTTTGTCCGGACCGTCTTCGAATACAACAGTTTCATCACCAGTTCGCACTCGTGGACAAAATCTTTGACACTCGTGAGAGCAATCCTTTGGTCTGCAGCGATCTTTGTCTAGTATGGCAATACGCATTGAGGTTCAGCTCCTGTTCAGGGCTTTGACGCCGTTTCGTTCAATCCATTTTAGTGCTTTGGCTGTGACATGATAGCTTTTTGTCTGATTGCAAAGCCTTTTGTGTGCACTAGTAGAATCAAACATAGAGACAAACGATTATGAATCTGCTTGAACGAATGCTTGACCGGATGACAGGAAGACGTCGCGCACTTCTAGGGGCGATTGGCCAAGCAGACAATCCCATGGCACTCCTTTATGCAGTTCGTGCTAGTGCATTTCTCAAGATTACAGGGAAACCACTTGTTACAATGGGCAGTCTTCCAGCAGTAAAAACAGATTCCACGAATATAGGTAGTCTCTCTCCATCTCGACGACTTCTTCGCAAGGGTCTTGAATAGTAGTAAACCAGGTATTTCTACCAGCAATTGGTTTAGACCAAGACGCATTTATCGGATATTCACATGAGAAAAAGTGTCGGGATGATGATGAAGTAGGGAATTGATCGTGTCATCAACACAGTGATCGATAAACCGCAATCTGACCGGCAAGTTATCGTCATTGGTCTATCTAAAATGGAGAAACTAATACTTGACAAAAAGGAATTCCTCACGTAATGGGTCATTTGAAGGACTTCAGTGCAGTGCCTGTAAGAGCAGTTGCTGTGTTGAAACAGAGATGACGATTACGAAGAAGGATGCTGAACGAATAGATGCAAGAGGGTATGATCGTGAAGAGTACCTCATCAAAGGAAGCGATAACTTTTGTGAGTTACGAAACGTAGATGGACACTGCTATTTCTATGATCCTGACACGAAGCTGTGTGAAATCTATGAGGTTAGACCGGATGGCTGCCGTTATTATCCAGTTGTATACAACGTGAGAAAACGCAAGTGTGTTCTTGATGATGATTGCCCTTTGCGAGAGTCAATCGCGCGACAGGAAATGCGAAAAATCTGTCATAGGGTAAAAGGGAATGTTGAAACCCTAATGACGGAGGCGCAGTATAGTGATGGCCCGTGCTGATCTCCATACCCACTCATCAATGTCTGATGGAAAGGATACACCCTCAGCAATAATCAAGATAGCTGCTGAGTCCGGGTTGGGGGGAATAGCTCTCAGCGACCACGACACACTTGCAGGTCTTGACGAATTCATGACCGCACCTTCACTAAGAGAAATCACAAGGGTTCCTGCTCTTGAGATTAGTACGGGATTTGGGAAATTCAGTCCCCATGTTCTTGGCTATTTTGTTCCAAAGAGCAGTAAGCCTCTAGAATCAAAGCTTGAATTTCTGCGCCACGAACGCGAAATCAGATTTTCAAAAATGCTAGACAGGTTTAGAGAATTAGGAGTAAGTCCTTCCAATGAATACTTGGATAAGCTGATGGAGGGAGTGAAGTCACCTGGAAGACCGCATCTAGGACGGATGCTAATCGAACATGGTGTTGTAGAAGATATGGATGAAGCATTTGAAAAGTATCTCAAGAAGGGAGGCCAGATTTACATCCCAAAGACCAAGCTAGAAATACAAGAGGCAATCCATTTACTGCGAGCAGTTGGTGCGGTACCGGTCATTGCACACCCCCTTGATATCGGAGTTGCATCAATAAGAGATAGCCTGATCGAATTCAAGAAAATGGGGATCTTGGGTGTCGAGGTTGAATACGATTATTCTAACACGAGAATAACAGAAGAACCAAGAATAGTCGCTAATGCAGCCAAGGAGTTGGGTCTCATCAGCACAGGAGGGACAGACTACCATGGAGAAGGCTGGAGGGTCCCCATCGGGACTGTAAGTGTATCACTAAACGTGATTGGCCAGCTCAAGGATGCAGCTAGGGAGCTGGGCAATGCCCTTAATTCATGGAATAATCAATCGTAGATTGCCAATCTAAATTGAGGAGAAATGAAATGAAGATAATTGATGCCCATGTTCATACTTGGACTCGGGAGATAATCAGTCAAAAGGATATTGCTGCGAGAAAAATTGCTGCAGAACGAGATGGCACAACTCCACTTCTTGATTCTCCTGTCGCCAGCTTGAAAGAAGCTATGAATGGAGCATCCATTGAGAAAGCCGTCATTTTGCCTATTGATAGCGGACTCAATCAAGATATGCCGTTATCATTGAGGGAAAAGACAGATTGGCATGTTGATGAGATTGCTGGAGAATCAAGTCTTGCTACGTTTGTCGGGATTGATCCAAGAAGAGGAAAGGAAGGAATTGAGGAACTAGAAAGAGCTACTACTGAGAAAGGATGCATTGGATGGAAGATGTATCCTCCAAATGGATTCTATCCTGATGCAGATGAGTTCTATCCATATTATGAGAAGGCAAATGATCTAAATATCCCTATAGTAATTCATCAAGGCTTTACATCTCGGTTTAAGCATGTGAAGTATGCTCAACCATTATTTGTCGACAAAGTAGCCGCAGATTTTCCGCAACTAAGAATCATACTAGCTCATGTGGGAACGCCATGGGTTGAAGAAGCTCTAATGGTATCTTCGAAGAACCCTAATGTTTCTGTAGACGTGTCTGGGTGGCAGCTATTCGCATCAAAAGCTCCTATGAAACTCTATCAGATGATAGTTGATGCAAAACTCTCCAGGGTGTTCCCGATGCGTATCCTCTGGGGTAG
>CAYMLT010000282.1:0-4777 GCA_964391265.1 uncultured archaeon | reverse complement strand
TCGCCTACATCATACTTGATTCTCCTAATCGCCTTGATCGGCTTGCGGCACTTGAAGTAGTTCGAATACTGGGAACAACTTCCTGCAATAGGAAGGTAATAGATGTCGCAATGAATGGGTCTCCTAGTGAGCAGGTTAGTGCAATAGAGATACTCTCTTCCATCGGGGGGGCTGCGGAGGAGAAAGTTCTAACAGCTATGCTACAAACTTGTTCACCTGAAATTAGGTCTAAGGTCGCTAGCGGATTATCACGGCTCATTTCACGTGAATTCTCTAGACCTCAGAGGAATTTGAAACGATTTGCATCAGTTCTTCCCGGAAGTCGAGTCGAAAAGTCTCCGGATGAAGCAATCGAAATTCTTCAAGGACTCTCAAGGTCTCATAATAGAGATGCGAGAATTGATGCGGCTAAAACTCTTGCTAGGATGCAATCTCCAGAAGCTGAGCAAATCCTATTTTCTTTGTGTAGTGATTTTGATCCCAGAGTTAGACTGGAAATAGTGGCATTGATCCCAAGTATGTCATACCAACTCGGAGTAGAGGTTCTTGGAATTGCCTTAAAAGATTCGAGTGTTTCTGTAAGAAGTGAAGCTATACGAATTGGGCGCGAATTATGGCCAGAGCAGGATTGGCCAGAAATGTGAGAAAGAGATATGGGGCGGGTCTATCACTTCGTTCAAGATATCATGGTAAATAATTGATGCGTACTAGGTCCCCTTGTGTTTTATGCATCACGCTGTTCAAGTAAGAAGTTTTCTTCTGTGATAGGCTCGCCCGATTTGTGGTATACCTTCGATTGGCCAAATTTTCGTTGCTGGTCCACGGTTGTTCTTGACATGTCGTTGCTTCTTTTGGTCTGATTAGACTATGTCGATTTCTGCAGGTGTCTGGTTCAATTGAGAACTGCATTGGCGTTCCTTGGTGTGAAGGTCCCCATTCACGACCAACAAGATTGCTGTTGCAATATCGAAGCTTATTGTTCAGATTCAACACCTACTATTTGACATCACTATCAGGTTGCCGCGTTCGTTCATTGCGATTTTCGCTATTTTCAATGACATATTTGCATGATTCGCAAGTTCTCAACAAATCATTGCGTTTATCGGAATATAAAACCTTCGGTGACCTACCAAATGAAGAGCCTCTATCAAGCGGAGATTCTTCATCCCTTTATCTTGGATCCAAAATAGCCAGGAATAGCAGAAAAAATGGCCCTTCGTACTGATTTCCTTCCTACTAGCATCTCGGCAATAACTCTCTGCGACTTTTCTGATTTCAAGAAAGCTAACCCCATACCAGATGACCCAGAGCTCGTTAACCTTTTCTGAAGCCACGCGCCCCACCTGAGGTCTGAACCAAAAACCCCTTTCCATTTCTTCTCGTATCGTTCAAGGAACATTGCTGATTGGTCTTTTTTCCTAATTGATTCTACAGCAGTCTGTCCGGCCATTTTTCCTGCAAGCATGGAATAGTAGATACCTTCTCCTGAAATTGGGGAACAATGCCCTGCTGCATCACCTGCAAGTAATATTCTCTCCGTGTAGGATGGTAAAACGATTCCTGCCAGAGGCATTGGTGCCGCCTCTTTCTTGATTATTCGTGACTCTCTGAGTTCGATAGATAGAGGTTCTACATTATGTATCCAATTATCTAGATATTCTAGAACTGATTTTTCATCATTCCTTACTTGTTCAACAATTCCGCCTGTCCCTACAACCGATTCATTTTCCCTTGGAAAGTGCCATGCATAACCTCCTGGAGAGTACTCATGACCATAATAGAAATCATTGATTGGCTCCAATTTCTGATTCGGACCGTTTAGAGCGAGCTGGTATTGCATTCCATATCCCATGCCAGTGTTTGGGATTCTTTCCCTTACCAAACCGCTTTTCACACTAACGGGATTCGCTCCACTTGCATCGATAACAATATTGGAAGTGAGAGTTTCTCTTCCCTCCATGGTTTGAATGTCGAGCTTGACACATTCCTTCTCGGCACTCACTTTTGAAACCCTTGCCCCACTCCTTGTTACTTTCTTATAGTGGGGCACCATTTGATGCATGGTTTTTCCTAATGCTCCCCTTGTTGTGTTAATGCCAATTGATTCATCAAAATCGACTCTAACAATCTCCATTCCGGGGAATTTCATTCGTAGCGCATATATCTCGCGATGATTATCCCTTATCGTAATACTGAATTCATCAAGACATCTTGAAGGAATGAATCCTCCACAGGTCTTGTCCCGACATGGTTCTTCTTCTTTCATAAGAAGGATAAACTCAATACCTTGCTCGGCAATGATCTTTGCTGCTGCTAAACCAGCTGGGCCTGCTCCAATGATTGCGACATCTGTATTGGTATCCATTACTAGTCACTCAGGTATGGCCGATGTGGTCCTAATAATCATGTCTAAGAATCAGCAATCAGAAATCACTAAGTTGAAACATGTGCACATCCTTTTGCAATCAAACAAGCAAATGCACCAGCTCCCAGACCATTTCCGATGTTAACCACCGCAAGTCCTGGGGCGCATGACTGAAGCATGGAAGCAAGTGCGGTTTCTCCTTCTCCTCCATGTCCATATCCTGTGGGAACTGGAACTCCTATTACTGGTATATCGACTAATGATGCCATCAAGGTTGGAAGGGCTCCTTCCATTCCTGCGAAAACTACGATGGCATTTACATCCTCTTCAATTATCATTCTCACAGGTTCAATGAGGCGGTGCATGCCCGCCACGCCAATATCATAGAACGACAGAGTTTCTACACCCATTAATCGAGCAATTGCTTTCGCTTCTGCGGCATAGGCAATATCTGAAGTCCCGGCAGTAACTATAGCAATCTTCCCGGAAAGGGGTGGGTCAGACCAATCCTTGGAACTGATCAACACAGTCCTATGGTCATCATGTCCGCTGATTGAAAATTCGAGATCACCAAATGTTTCTTCCAATGCTTCCAATTTTGCATTTGCCACTCGAGTTAGTAGAGCAACACCATTCCTCTCAATTAACGCATTTACAATACTTGTTAAACTGTCTAGGTTTTTTGATGCCGCATAGACAACTTCGGGAACTCCGCTTCTTTGTTGCCTATTAGGGTCAATTGTACCTACTCCTCCAATTTCCTCCAATGCAAGGATCTTCAGCTGTTTCTCTGCATCCTCAATTGAAATCTTACCGGCGCTTAGGTTTTCCAGAATCGTGCGAGTATCTCTCATTTCGATCAGTCAATAATACAGACCGGTTATGTGCCTTTCCAAGTGAGCTTTTCCTATTTGTCGACTACTTATGAATGGTGGGCAGGCCGGAAAAGCAAGGCGTGTACCAATTGAGCCATTTATTGAAACACTTCCGGTATCTAAGATATCATTGACCAGAAAAAGCTAAGCGTGTACCCATTTCATTTCCTATTCCAATACAATTGACTTTGGCTAGCCCCAGAAGATGACTTTCTAATCGGTACACGCTTACTGTCTTGGAGTTCATGGAGTACACGTATTGCTTTTTACGTACACGTTTAGAGTATTGGTCTATTGGCCATTTCGTTGTTGATATTGTATGAGAGGAGGAGAGATAGCAACATTCAGAGGATTGAATTTCGCCTGTACACGTATGGGTAAAATCAGTATATCTCACCTTGTAATATGTGGAACATGATTGCTGATTGTGTAAACGTGCCTTATGTAGGTGTAGAAAGAGATATGATTGCTTCATTTCTTGCTAGGCACATAGGTGTAATGCATGCAGGAATTAGGTTTCCTAGTCCTCTTGGTCGCGGATATCGTACTAATTGCAACTATAGTGGGAATCATCTATTTGATTCTAGGTGGGAGAATGCGTTCGGAGAATAAATCATCCGTGGAGAGCCATTCCCATTCTGATGACGAGCCTCTTCAGGGTCAACTTGAATCTGCAGAACCAGAGGAAGCCCCTCTCTTCATGGGGTGGATCAGAGAAGAACAGAAGAAAGCTCAGGAGTCAATTGATCATGGAGAATTTAGGGAAGCATCAGAGCAACTAAAATCTCTGCTAACCAAGCTTGCTCCACTTGGTCCAAAGAATCATCCTCAACTGAAAAGTGAACTTGAATACGCCCTTGATGATGTCTCGGCTAGGTCTTTACTTGAAGATTTGAGGGGCACCGTCAAATCTGTTGAGGCGATAGATTCTGATTGCCTTAATGTATGGAGTCCTGAGGAGGCTCAGAAACAACTAGATTCGCTGTCTGATGAAGGAAATGCGCTAGCTGATAAAGCTGAATTTCTTGGAAATAGGACTAGCTCGGAACAAATCATGGACGAAGCTAGGCTTCTACGTGATGAACTTAGAAACAAGGTCGAAAGAGCAAAGACAGAAATAAAGAAACGAATAGGTTTCTGAGGATGCTCGAATGAACCAATTATCACTTCTTTTATGGGAATTATTCGATGAGCGACTGGGAATCTAGAACATTCTAGATTGGATGATAAAACTTGATCTCAAGACGTTTTAACTGGTATTGTGTTATATTTATTTATACAAACACTTATCAATATTATAATATTCTATCCCTCAGTTTTACATTCGCCATATTAATTAGATGATGCTTTATGGTAATTAGGATGTATATAATTGGTACAATATTGTTCCATATTATTCATTAACATAAAGTATATGTTATTGCAAATATGCGGATTATTATAATAATATTTATTTGTCTAATTCCATTCATAAGTAGATACTGCCTGGCATCAGAATATGATCCTGAGCAGTCTTCATACTTGACATACTCAATTT
>CAYMLT010000281.1:0-4784 GCA_964391265.1 uncultured archaeon | reverse complement strand
AGGATGAGAGAATACAAAGTCCTCGCACAACGTATCAAGCGGGTTGTCGAATTGAGAAAAATGGAGATAGACGGTATAAAACCGATTACCGTTTCACACATCCATACAGATGATGGATATGACATAACCGAAGTGGATCTCGAACCACTCTGGTACACTGCATATGGAAATCAAGTGCTACATGAGCTTAGCCTTGGAAAAACATGTGATGAAGAGGATTATTTGGATATCAAGGAAGAGTTCGAGAAACTAGGTATCATGCTTGATGCTGATGTGCACTCTCATGAAACATATCAATCTAGTATGACACAGACTATGAAAGAGTTCATACGATATATTTCGCGAATTGACACCGAATCAATTACATCCGTTCAAGATGGAAATTTGGTCGACATCATTCGAAGTATTATGAGTTAGTTTCGAGTGCAGTGTAACAAACCTAAAATCCAGCATTGAGTGTTGCAAATCATTGTACAATGAGATGTTTACTATGGTAAGCTGTGAAGATTGTGGTGCTAACATTGATGCAAATGACAATGCATGTCCATATTGTGGACACTCTGTCAGACAGAAAGCAGAAACTCATACAGGTGAGAGAACCTTTGTTCGTGGTGATAAGCCAAAGCCTGTAGCTCGCACAGACAGAACCTATGAAGTTACAAGAAAAGAAGATGGAAGTACTGCGATTCAGTTCGGGGAGGGAATTACCGGAAAACGACCGTCCTCTGGTGCAGGTATTGCTAGTCGGTACCGGAGTGGAGGAGGTTCCAGTGGAAACCTTTCGGGAATTCTAGTGGAAAAACTGGACCAACTGTATCATCAGATTGAGAAAGGACCCGATCTATCAAGACACCAGGGCTCGAAGGATGTGGGAGTTGCCCTAATGGACTACTTTGCTGCTATGGGCGATTTGTTGTCATTATATCAAAATGCTACTACCCGCGAGGCGCTCCTCGATACAGATGACCATAGCCGTCTATCGATGAGTGAGGAGAGAATCATGCCCCAACTGAAGACCATTGTGACCTTTTGCGACAAGGTCAAGTCCGATACTAGGAAGATGATAGGTCTCTCAGGTGGAGATATTAAAAAAATCAAGAAGGTAGCCATCAAGACCCTACAGATGACGGAATATAAAATGTGTTCCAGATGCGGTGCGATGAGTAAACCGGGAAGCAAACGATGTCGAAAGTGCAAGGCATCCCTATAACGCATTTTGGCAACAAACTTTAATAAGTCGTAGGACAGGTTAACCTATCCTATACATTGGGATGGTTGCTTGGATGATTACTGCGCAGCTTAGAATGTCACTTGTTCTTGTTTTCTTAGTGGCAGGTTTGATTCCTGTGGTGACCTATGCCTCTGCTGCTTCATTCACACCAGCTGCAACAGGAATTTCGCTGACCATTGACTTCGGAAACGGAACGACTCACGAGTTCTTGAGTCTTGAAGGATCCAACGTCTACGAGGTTACGAATTCCACCACAAGCGTTGAAGGAGTCTGGTATGGAAACTTAATTTTCGTCACATCTATTTCAGGAGTGAGTGAGAGTGATGAAAACCAACAATATTGGCATTACAAGGTTAATGGCGAGCTAGGTGGAAGTGCTGCAAATGTATACTTGCTAGAAGATAACGATTCCATTGAATGGATACTATCCGCTCCAAATACAAACATACCGACGACTCCAATACAGTCTGTAGTTGACTATTCACTTATTCTGGGTGCAGCTATCCTCGGATCTGTGTCCATATTAGTGCTCATAGTGCTCTGGGCAAAACAATACAAAGGATGATGAAATTGAAGAAGAATGTTATTCTATCATTGATTCTAACCGCGATACTTGTAGTTCCGTTTCTATCGACTAGTGCTAGTGCATATAGCGACGTCATTAGTCCCGCAGAAGCTGGAAATGTGACAATAACGTGGACTGTTGTAGAAGCACCTGAAACCTCTGTCGCATGGTTGAATCGCAGCTTTGCAGTTCTAGGAAATTGGATTGCAGAGATTGGAAGCAAAATGACGTATGAAGTTACTGGGATTGGGGCTTCGAACAGCTACCTTGAAGGAATCGTAAGCATTGGAAATATGACCATCATAGCAAACAATAGTCTCATAGCCTACAATCTTGTTCTGGCAATATCCAATTTTGCATCCCCGTGGGAACCAGGACTCGTTATCCCCACAGGAACTGCAAATATCGAGTCAGAAAACACTTCAGCCTATGTTGCGGGGGCAAGAGTCTTTGATAACTATCTCAATGGCACCGTTGAATCAAGATACGAGAGCCTGACCGTGGCCGAAACCACATACGAATGCATAGTCTGGGACTATGTGCAAGATCCCTCAGGTTTTGGAGAACCACAGAGAACGAACTTGGCATATAGTCTTGACACAGGTGTATTGGTTAGAGCTAATACTTCAGTCAATTTTGGTTCTCCATACAATCTTGTCTTGGAACTTGATTCGATTCAACCTCCGTTGAGTATTGATTTGCCAGTACTAGTACTGGTTGTTGGAGGACTTGGAGTAGTTGCAATAGTTATCATATTCTTCTTCCGAAGAAAGTAAACAGAAAAAGGTTAGAATAATGGAAGTCGATCAGGACCAGAGTACTATTCCTTCAAGTCGGAAGGTAGCTATAGTTGCCAATATGACGGCGTTGGCTCTGTTGGGTAACTACGCCCTTGTTGGGGTTCCCAATGTGGAACTCGGATCTGTAGTGATTTTCATCACAGCCCTTGTCTTCGGGTTGCCAATGGGTATATGGACGGCCCTATTGACCTCCATTATTTTCTCAACAATCAATCCATGGGGACCATTTATCCCGCAAATCTGGCTCACTCAGATGATTGGATGGGTCTATGTTGCAATGGTTGGAGGTTTCTTAGCTAGAAAGGAGCCTGATAGATACCAAAACCCAGCAGTGATGTTTGTTGTTGGCGCATTTCTTGCAGCTGTCTTTGATCTTGTGACAAATATAGGATATTCTCTAGTCTATAATGTTCCATATTCTCTGGCAATAATCCTTGGTTTGCCCTTCATGATAACGCATGTGGTTACAAGTGCGTTCATCCTAGCATTTGTTGTTCCGGTTGTAGAGCCAATACTCAAGAAAAGTATGGCATCTATGATTTGGAATGCACCAAATGAGGAATTAGTCGTGATTGAAGGACAGCAAGGACCCGAAGAGGCGATATGAAGGATGGCGGAATGGAGAGAGATTGCGAACGAATTGGCAGATCTACGTTATCTGAATGCGCCACAATCATTCCAATCCCATCATGTTGTTGTATCATTCTTACTTATTGGAACTCAACAACCTCTAGGACGATATGATCTTTGTACTCAACTCTCTCTTGGAGAAGGAAGTGTGAGATCATTGATGAAGCGTCTGACAAAGGGAGGGTATATTGGTGCTGAAGGAAAACAGGGTCAGAGATTGACCGCAAAGGGCAAGGAACTATTCGATGATATCACAAGGGACATCCCCCTAGGACTATTCCTTGAGTTGAGTGAGCTAACTCTTCATGATTTTGCCTACGTGAATGTTGTAAAGGGGAAAGCATCGGCGGTCAAGGATGGCATCAAACAGAGGGATGAAGCTATGATCCATGGAGGGTATGGCCAAGCTGGAGCTACAACTCTTGTTGTTAAAGATGGTTTGATTCTAATGCCTCCAGAAAATACTAATCTCTTGGCTACGAGTGAAAGCGAAACCCTTCTAATTGCAGAAAGTTTGCGGCCCAGTGATAATGATGCAATAGTCATTGGTTCCGCTTCGGATAGAAATCTTGCCCGGGAAGTGTCTATGGCCGCTGCCATGACCCTGTTCGAATAGTTAATGCTTCATTCACATGAAGCAAATTACTAGTAATCTTATATTTTTGAAAAACTTGCATCCATAGGAGATTGTTTTGATGAACAGGAATGCTCCAATGATAGCTCTTACAGTTTTGATGTCAATAGGACTAGTGGTAAGTTCTACATTTGCGATTTTGCAATCGCAAGAAATCATCGCCAGTAATGATGACATTAATCAACTGGAACAAGACCTGATTGACCTTCAGAACCAATATGATGACCTTCAAGGTCAATATGATGGTCTTCAAGATGATTATGACAATCTAAATGAAGATTATGATAGTCTCAACGAAACTTTTAACGACCTTGAAGGGAATTTTACACAACTGCTAGAAAAATACGCAAATCTTACTGACTTGTATGATGCCCTGCTAGAACAGTATGATGAATTGGACACCACTTATGACGAGCTTGTTGCATCATATAACAGCCTCTTTGCCGATTACGAAACATTACGTGAGGCATTCGAAGACCCTCTGGAAAGCCCAGAAACCCCATCTTATTCTGAGTTTAAAGACTGGTTAGATGTTGATAATACTGATCAACATGAATATGTTGATGATGTATGGGAATGTGGAGACTTTGGTGCGATGTTAATGACACGTGCAAAGGAGATGAATTGGAGGGTTCGATGTGTTATCATGTTCTATAGTTACGAGGGTGAACTTGGTTATGGAAATATTCTGAGCCTGTATGGCTCAGGAGGTCATGTTCTGAATCTTATAGAATGTGAGGATGGTATATGGTACATCGAGCCTCAAACTGATGAAATGTGGTACTTCTCAGTTGGAGGCATTCATATTCCGTTTTCTGTCCACTCTTACTATGATTTCGAGGACGCAACTGGTACTGTGTGGGATGGTCATACATTTTGGACGAATTTCTATTCATGGTTTGGATAGAGATACAAAAGCATGTT
>CAYMLT010000280.1:0-4793 GCA_964391265.1 uncultured archaeon | reverse complement strand
ATTCGACAACAGCAGGAATATAATTCACGGCTCCGTAAGCAAATATAATGCCCACCATCATTCCCAATCCTGCTCCAATTCTAGTGATGGTTGAAAGTACTGATTCATCGCCAGCTTGAGATTTTGCGTGAAACCACCCAGCTACTCGAATTAGAACTCCAAGGGCAATAATCGATGTGGCTAATAATGCCATAAGTACAAAGACACCTGTTGCGATTCCAAATACTGCTGAAATTAAAACTGGAAAGATAATCAGAAGGAAAACTATCGGATAAATGAACACTCTGGCAAAAACCAGAAGCATCAACCCTTCAAGGTCAGATCTACTGAAAGGGAGAGTAGAGGGTAGAATCATTGCGCCGGCATTGAAGAAACCTGTTGCAGATATTAGATTCATGATGAATATTAAGGCAAACCCGATGAGAAAGAAAATACCCATGGAAATGGCAAAATGAAGGCCCAATTCGGAGGGAGTATTGAATAGGAAAAGAGGGACTATCATCAAAGTACCGAGCATGAGAATTATAAATCCTGTCATGACTGCATTCATAGATGAACTCCTCTTAATCTGAGAAATTACTTTGTCAGGTTTCTCTTTGATTCTAGAAAGATTCGATGGGTTTTGTTCAAGAAGGCTGTTGAACCGAATTTCTTGAGCGATGGTACCTGCAATCTTCCAACGCTCTCTGAATTTCAATTGTCCAAAGCCCCCCTCAATGCATCTACGCCTTTCCTAACATCATCTACTTCGCCAGTCAATTTCAGGAAGACATTCTCAAGTGTTGCACCTTCAGATTCAGATTGAATGCGAAGCTCAGCTAATGTACCTTCAGCTATCAGAACACCATCATCAATAATCCCAACACGATTACAGAGACCCTCTGCCATCTCCATTATGTGAGTACTAAATAGTACGGAGCCTCCTTGTTCGATGTGAATACGAATAACATCCTTCATGATTCGTGATGCGCGAACATCCAGGCCAGAGAAAGGCTCGTCGAGAATCAGCAAGTCTGGCGCATGTAGCATGGCAATGAGAAGCATAGCTTTTTGTTTGTTCCCTTGCGAAAGCGTTACTATAGGCTTATCATAATGGTTCGCAAAATCAAGAGCCCGAGCCATCTCGGTCACTCTGTTTTTTGCCTGAAAGTAATCAAGTCCCCGAATTGAAGCGACGAATTCAAGAATTTCTCGAGATGTTAATGAGTTATACAGAAGCTGTTCTTCAGGGACATATCCCACTCTCTTCTTTACTCCAATGGGATCAGAAGTAGAATCAATTCCAAAAACCTTGGCGGTCCCTGAATCAGGATCCAAAAGCCCCATTAATACTTTTAAAGTCGTAGTCTTGCCTGCGCCATTGGGTCCAAGCAAACCATAGACCTCTCCCTCACGTACATCAAACGTTAGATTGTTGACAGCAACCAGCGTACCATAGCTCTTGATAAGGTTCCTAACCTCGATTGAATTCAAATCTAATCCCTCTAATTCTTACGAATATATTGCATTCATACGCACTACGTACGAATAGCTAACCTGAAACGATTTATGCTCTTCGGGATAGGATTCAGTAACAACTCATGTGGAAGTCCGCAAGAAAACTGAGTGCGATAGTACCCGGCAGCTAGCATTTCATAATCTCCATGGCTGCCCCTGATGCTTTTGGAATATCGTCAGGATTCAATGCAACAATATTGATTGATAGTGCTACGGGATGAGATAGAGGTTTCTTCCAGTCCCTTTTGCTCTCAGTTTGTGCCAAATCAAAATCCTCTACCAGTTTGATAAGTCGCTCATTGAACTTCGCAATTTTCGCAATGTCGCCCAGCCTAAAGATCACAAGTTTTGATACAACAGCACAGGATTTTTCGGACCCCTCTTGTGGCATTTGGGCCATCATCATAATGGCTTGGGATGTATATTGATTCAACAAATAGGGAAAGGTTTCCAAGTTGGAAAGCCAGGTATTGATAAGGTCCGATTTACCTATTGATTCTGCATGTTCCCTTAATTTGGGCGAGTATATCTTCTTAGTTGATTCGATAAGATTCTGGCCAATATAGTAATGCAGACTATATCGCTTGTCAGAAACTGATTTTACTTCTTGTTTCTTCAAAATGCCTGCTTCTAAGAGAAGAGCAAGATTTCTGAACATGGTAGCCTTACTTAGTCCAGTCACCTCACGAAGCTCTGCAGGAGTAGTCTTCCCAAAAACCATGAGATATGAGTAGATACGTAAGCATGATTCAATGTTTAGTATCTTTAGCAACTGATCCATTTTCAATAATTTATCATCCAACACCTGTGTTTTCTTTTTCTTTGAAGAAATCTCAATTCACCTCGACACGGTTTGCTGAAAGCCAAACCTATCTCTCATATGAGTCAATTAAAGAGTTCGCCTTCCATCCAAGAAGGCGATCTGTTCTAGTTGTTTTGTGGACACTTTAAGAAAGCGAGTTTCTTGTTAGGATAATCGATTACCAGTTCCATATCCTTCAAGAAAGGGAAACCAATGATTCCATCTTGGATTACATCACCTCTAGGCGATATAACCTTGAGGTCAATGACGCCCACAGTTGGATTTTCCATAGTCACATTTCCAATTGCAAGACTCTCCAATTGAATCGCATATCCCTGTGCAAAGCCTCCGACTCCTTGACAGCCTTCCTCACATCCTGAAGAGCCAAGGCTCTTAACCTTTATTTCGGTGGCTGACTGAGCTTTGGAGATTCCTATCTTCTCAGCGGCTTTGGGAGTAATTACGTTCCCCCCAGAACCAGTGTCAAGAACCATGTGGAAGGGCCCTATTCCATTCAAGAAGGTCGGAACACCGATGAGATGGGTTTCTTCAAGGTATTCAAAATCATACCAATCTACATCATTTGTCTTCCTTTGGCTACCATTGGATTTCCTTAGTTCGAGGGTCTTCGCAGGATAATTTACTGAAATCTCATACCTCTTGAGGGTTGTGTGGCCAATTACTCCTGGCATGAAACATGCACCTTCAAAGAGTGAATCGAAGTCTATGACCATCATTTCTTCATTCTCAATGATTTCATCTCCTATCTGGAGCTTCTCGGTTTTAGCGAAAGCTACAGGAAATCTAACTCCTCCAACACCGGAAGCCATCGCCTTATCACCTTCATATATTTCAATGCCCAGCTTCTCAGCGAGTGCTTTCGAAATCGTTGTGGCCGTCGCTCCAGTATCAAGAGTAAAAGTAAAAGGACCGCTTCCATTCAACATCACAGGAACATGCGGATGATTTGATCCGCTACCTAATTCAAACTTTATTCCCATTTGTTTCACCATTATATCTATCTCGTATATGAGATATATTATATAATATATCTCGATGGTGAGATATATTAAGTCTCTTATTAGCACAATAGAAAGAAGTGGTGGGAATAAGTGGCGAAGAGTAGAAATTAACGTGGTTCCACCCAATAGAAGACATCATACGGATCAGGATTCGTATATCCCAACTTTAGTGCCAAGTGTGCAGACGGTTGATTGGCGGCATCCCAATTAGGATTGATTCCTTTGAGTAACGCATCTTCTATAAGAGCGGCGCATACGATGGTTGCCAAGCCCTTTCTTCGAAACTTGGAATCATCCAAAGTTTCTACTTGAATTTCGAAGTCATCACTAAAAGGAAAAGCAGTGTATGCAACACTTACCGTCTGATTATCTTTCTTTATGCAATAGCCCCAGCCATCCTCCAGGAATTTTTCAAATGAGCCAAAGAAGTATTGCAGGGCCGACCAATATGTTTTGGCTGAGTTATTCAAAGTGTCTAGGTCGATTTTCTGAAGAGTGTATCCGGGCGGTAATGCTTCAACTATTTTCCTTAAATGATTAATATCCAATGAATCTGCACTAAACTTGGTTCGATGTTGGGTTTTAATCTTCTCGCCCCATTCAGATTGTATCAATTTGTTCCAGCCTTCATCCGGAACAATTGCAATTGTCTGAGATGGAAACTCTCGAATTACTTCCTTTGCCCCAGAGGATGATGCGTCACCAGCAATAAATGAAATTGGAGAAAATAAAAAATATGCAACAGTAGGGTTTTCCTTAGAATCAGTTTTCATAGAACCCAGACCTAGATCCATCCAACCAAGGATCATTGCACGACCACGCTTGTGGGATTCGAATAGATGACGCACTAAATCATATTCATCTGAGGTAAGGTCGATAAGCATTATGTAGACTCCATTTCTTATGATAGCGCCAGCAGATTCATTCTTGCAATAACATTTGCTCTAGGAGCAAGAAAGATGACAGAATTCTTCAAGTCATCCTTGGAAATATCTCGGTCATATGTCAGATAGCGGTTTAGTAGTATATCGAGGGACATTGTTTCTGAACCAAGACGGAACATGGGCATTATCGACCTTTTCTGAGAAAGGCATGTATGGTTTAATATCAACAACAGGAGTGCCATCAATTGCATCAATCTGGTCCAAGTAAATTCGTTTCTCTTCTTCGACAATGCGCACGATCTTAACGACAGTCAGACCGATTGGTGTTGGACGGGCTGGTGAACGACTGGCAAATACACCAGAAAGTGCAGCTCCCTCAACAGGAGGATAACCTCGGAGGTTGGACCTATTTTCCGTGTTGTCACGCTCACTTATCCACCAAAGAATGATGAGGTGAGAGAATTTATCAACCTGTAATACTCCTGGCCAATACTTCTCATCTATCTCGATACAGATGGATTCTGTATCTGTTTTTCTTATATATCCAATAGCTGTTACACTTAACGTCACTTGTAATTCCCTCATGTT
>CAYMLT010000279.1:0-4822 GCA_964391265.1 uncultured archaeon | reverse complement strand
ATCATTTATCGGTAAGTTATCAGGGACATTGAGAATGTAACTTCCGTTACCAATTGCCTCAAGTGCGGTTTCGCCTAATGCTGACCAGATAGCTATTCCGTTCAAACCTGCGATAGAATCATTCGTCAAATCATTATTCAGTGTAAACAAAACCTGAGCAGACCTATTAACAGGTAACGAAAGACTTCGAACACTAAGAATTGTTGCAGGGGTAGATTTGATTGCAATTTGGATAGATAATGAGGTACTTCTGTAGTTTGGCTTGCTGAAGGTAAGTGTTAACTCGTAGTTCTTTGGAGTCGTCAGGTTCAGAAGAACCCTTAGGAGGTATGTGCCTTCTCCCAAGAAGGTAACATTTCCAGATCCACCTTCCCAGAATGCATCAGCTGTTGCTCCTGAAATTGGATTGCCATTCAAGGTATTATTCAAAACATAAACAAGTTCGACAATATCTCCTGAATATCCATCCGCAGTAAGAACACTGCCGCTTGCTTCCATCGTTAGAGGAAGTATGGTGAGAAGTAAGGTTCTTGTTGAAACAGCATAACCATCTTTGGATGCAGTTATTCTGAGGTATATCGATTGTGCCGCAAGTGTGCTTGTATTAATTGCAACCTGATAGGTGCCATCAACTGATTCATTTAGCGAACCACTCAGACCACCCAAAACATATTCTACATTTGCTCCACCAATAGACCCTCCATAGTATGTATCATTGAACCACACTCCCAAGTCTAATGTTTCTCCATAATAAATAGTTAGAGATGTGCGTCCGTCTATCAGGTCTACGCTGGAATAGATTGGCACAATGTAGATATCGATGAGTGTTTCAAGGAATACATGATTATCAGAGTTGGCTATAATCACTAATTCTGATGAACCGATTGGAATTCCGCTTGCATCAACGGTAGTTTCAAAGAAACCAGCGGTGCCATTTTGGACTAAGGTTATCAATGTATTATTCCATTCTGCGGTTACAGAGCCGCCAGATACCGGTGCATTGAGAATTGTGTCATTTAGGTAAACCCAGATGTAAACTGAAGTGTTCACAACAACCGAGAAATCTGTACGTTCTACTACAAGCTGTCCAGTCGCTTTGTTCACGACAAGTGTGAAAGATTTTTGTCTAGGTTGATAGAAGTCCTGAGTAACCGTTATCCGTGGACTAAATGTTCCATACGGAGCATCAGAAGTTGGCAGATAGAGCGTGTAAGTTCCATTGCCAACATCGGTGAAGACGTAAATCTGTTCATTGAAAAGAAGAGTTGCATTCATGCCTTGGACAAATGTTCCATGATAAGGTTCTTGCACATTGAATTTCACAAACGGAGTTTCGCCCCATGATGCAAAGTATGCAGTCCTATCAAGAATAATCTCCACAACAGCGGCTCCAGGTTGTATGGTAATAGAGATGTTTGCCGGTTGATGGTATAGAAGATCAGCCTGAACTGAAAAGCCATATTCTTGAGCCAAGAGTCCAGTTGTATTTATTGTAAGTGTGTAAAGACCATTTCCAATTTCAGCAAACGTAGCATCAGTACCATATGACCAAGAGGACGTGAATAGAGCATTCAACACTGGGAGCAAGTGATCTCTATCGACCAAGGTCAGATTGATAACAAATAGGTCGCCAACAGGTTTTGAACCAGCAGCTGGTGTCTCAGAGGTCAATGAAGTGAACACATATCTAAGTTGAGCTGGTACCTGAGATGCTGTGCGGACTGCATAGTACGGAGTCCCCAGCTTTGTAAGAGTGATGTTGAATCTAAGTGCTCCAAGATTTCCAAATTGATTGCTAGGTATTCTGATTAAGTATACTCCACCTCCAAGGTCGTAGGTATAATTGACAAAAACAGTCAAGTTGGAGCATTGCATAGAAATCACGGCTCCTTCTATTCCATTCTTAGTTATGTAATCGATGAAATCAAGATTAATGGTTATGTTGTTACCAAATGGTGTATCTCCTATAAGCGGAAAGAGTATCTGAGTAGGACGGAAAACAGTCGTAGCATAAGTTGTGATACTACGTATAGCGTAGAAGGGTATTCCAGCACTCCTATCAATTGTCAAGACTATCTTGTGCCCTGATACAAGACTAGTATCGAGGATTGTCGAGTTGATTGATATCTGATAGTATGTACTAAAGGGTGTTAAAGAATACTCGCTAGGTAGTAGCGCTATTAGTGACGGTCCATGTTTTATGGTAATGTGTGTTTTATCAATCGAAATTAGAATTCCAGTTAATACATCAGAGAACTTGAATCTGAAAGTTATATTCTCAAGATATGGGCTTTCACCAGGTGTTTGTGTTAGAAGAATTTGAGTCGCTCTGCTTATGACTCGA
This sequence comes from uncultured archaeon, assembly GCA_964391265.1. Taxonomy (GTDB): domain Archaea; phylum Asgardarchaeota; class Thorarchaeia; order Thorarchaeales; family Thorarchaeaceae; genus MP5-2226. The sequence goes on along the minus strand of CAYMLT010000279.1, from coordinate 2,478 downwards.
GAGATCACATCTCTAGATACAGGAGAATAATTCGGAGGGCCACTCTTTGCAGCTGTGACATTCAGTACGAATACTCCGATATTGCCAAGAGCAACACTATCTATTTCGATGAGATACTCACCAAAGCCGTTATTCGTGACCCAGAAAGTAACACCCTCATTAAGTGCCAGCGAAGCGTTAAGGCAACCTAATGTAATTGTAGCTCCATCGATTCCTGACCCATTGCTTTCATCAATATATGACAGTATCAATGTGACATTAGTTCCATACTGTGCTGCATCCGGACTTTCATATGCAAGTTGTGTCGCTCGCAGTAGAACGGTGAATCCAAATACATCAAATGCATCACTAGCGTAATTACTCCCAATGTACGTAATAGATGCGTTGAGTGCGTATTCACCAGCGTTGGCGAAGAAGGATGTATTCAATGTTATACTGAAATATCCATTGCCAAGCGCCATTACTGAGTAGAATAATGAACTGATATTCAGAGATAAGAGCCCATCCATGCCAGTGGTTGTTCCAGAAACAAGGTCAGTGTATGTAAACACAATCGATACATTGTTGCCCCATTGACCAGGTGCGAATGATGAATGAGTGAGTTGCGTAGTTCGAAGAATAACAGAAACCGTGAAGGATTGAGATCCAATTGTTTGGTAGAAGGGCTCCCCACTCCAAGTGATATTCAGATGGAGTACGTATGCTCCTGTTCCTCCAAGTGAGGAAGTGTCAATGTTCAAAGTAAACAAGCGAGTGGCGGAATTGTAGGTAAGAACATAACTAGCATATCCTTCATTGATATCTATGTGCAGAGAACTTGAATTAGCAATTCGAGTCGTTGTTAGTGAGTCGATGAGACCAAACTCAAAGATTGAGGATTCCCCATAAGGAGCGCTTTGAATTGGAGAGGGACTGATATATGTTGGGCGCTCCAGAATTATGAGAGTTACAACCATGGTTTGATTTTCATACAATGGTGAGGATCCGCTTTTCCACATGAAGTCAATTTGGAATCGGAATGAACCTGTATCTCCGAACCATGATGTGTTCAATCTGAATTCGTAGATTCCGGTCACTCCAATCTCATATACTTGGAAATGAACTGCAGTGACAGGATGTCCACTAGTGAGTGGTAAAATGTCGAACAGAACGTTTCCGCCACCATAGGAGCTATTTGAGATGGTTGAACTATTCGCTTCGTCCCAATACACCACGGTAAATGTGAAGTTATCTAGATAGTAGGTTGCAGTTGGAACCAATTCCAAGGATAAATCCGTTTCAGTTCCCAGTATTCGCACCTGATCTTCCAGTGTTTGACTATGGTATTTTTCTACTGCGCCTAACCATTCAATTAGAATCGTTAGATTCTTCACACCAGCAGTGCCCCATTGATCGCTAGGTATGGTTATGTTATAATGGCCAATACCAAGGATAGAATCAATCGAAGTATAAGTGAGAGAAGTTATGCCTGGAGAAGTTACGGTTACACGAACTAAACCACTAATATTTTGAATTCCTTGATTGAGGTCTGTATCCTGATATAGGATTGTTACAGTGATGTCTTGTCCATAGGAAGTCTGTGCTGTTGGGTCATCAAATGACAGGTCCGTTTGATGTTTCTGAATTCTGAGCTTCACCACAAATGTATGATTCTCGTAATTCAGACGCTCCATTGTGAAGTTCAAAGAAACCCATTCGCCATCTGGAGTGAGTGTGTCGGCTAACGATGTTTTAATCGTGACATTATAGATACCATCGCTAATATGAGATAGAGTATAGTTGTGCCAGTCACACGAGATAAAGCTGACACCATCAGTAATTGGATCACCTGAGAGAGTTTCTTTCCACGTGACATTGAATGATTCAGATTCACCTATTGGGATAGAAAGCTGATTGGCGGATATTTTCTTCGTGGTATAGATTTCAGTAATATCAATCAGCAATGATTCATTCTGGGGTTCAACGAAAGGTGCTTTTGCAGTTATAATAATAGTATATTCATCTATTGCAAGCCCTGTGACATCAAGTAGGAAGTCGTAAGTTCCATCTAAATTATCATTAACTGAATATGGACCGGTCCAATTGCATGTCAATGTTGCGCCTATAATACCTGTACCATTCCCAGCATTTCCATTAACAAAGTTCATTGTAAATGATTGATCAGTTCCCACGGGAGCGGAAACTCCTGGATATTGCGGAGATGACAGAATCGACGGATAATTCACATTTAGGGTTAATGTCCCCACCAATCCATCATAATATGATAGTGCCCAGTCTAAATCAACAATATATTGACCATTTCCAGATATGATTGGGGAAGATACGTTTAGAATTGCAGTATATTCGCCAGTAATCAGACTTTCGAAAGTCCCAGTAGTTGATTCAAGTGTATAATTCAATTGACCACCTTGAATCAGAATATTGCTATCGGTATCGTTTACCTCAAGGATAACCAATACTAGCTCGCCATATGTGGCA
>CAYMLT010000278.1:0-4825 GCA_964391265.1 uncultured archaeon | reverse complement strand
ACCAGTCATAATGGTGGTTATGATGTTTTTGCTCTGAACTTGAGTGCAGATGGTTCAACTATTACCTACTCGACCTTTGTGGGAGGAGGTAGTAGCGACCAGGGTCATTCCATTGCCCTTGGCAGTTCAAATCTTGCTTATGTCACTGGAATGACGTCCTCCAGCAACTTTCCAACAACTGCTGGAGCCAACGATACCAGTTTTGATGGTGGTTATGATGTCTTTATCATGAAGGTAGATATTCGAGATATTGAGATTATCATTGAAACTCCAGTCAACACCACATATACTGATGACTTCGTAACGGTGAGCTATAGCGTTCTTAACACACCCTTCCACACGCTTCAGATTTTCTTTGACGGAATCTCTAACATCACAGCATATCCAAGCGGTTCATTGTGGTTGGGGCTTTCAGATGGTACCCATAATTTGACAATCGTAGCAACAATAGGTCCTAATGATACCTTTAGAGAAACCGTCATCTTCACTGTTGACACGACCGCCCCGGAAGTTGATTCTCCAGTTGATTTTACGTACCTAGAAGATTTGTATGCTGTTATTGTCTGGACTGTGGGGGACTGGTCGCCAGGTCAATATGTAATTGAGGGAAATGGGTCCACGATTGGATTGACCTCTTGGTCAGAGAATGGGACAATCTCAATCAATATCGACGGTCTACTAGTTGGATTCGTCTACAATTACACTATCACAGTCTACGACGCTCATGGGAATTGGGCAACTGATACTGTGTTTGTGAGGGTCGTTGATCGAATTGATCTCAGTTCACCGATGGATGTCATTATCGAACTTGGTTCAACTGGAAACTATCTGATATGGAGTGTCGGAGATATCTGGTGGCCTCTTCCATCCTATCGAATTGACGGCAATGCGACAACTATCGAATGGACTGCATGCACGGATAATTCAATCAGTTTGTCTATTGATGGATTAGACCTAGGTGTCCATAACTATACTATCAGCCTGTTGGATGGTTTCGGGTACAATGCTACAGATACTGTCTATGTCACAGTAGTCGACACTACATCTCCAATAATCGATTCTCCATTAGGTGTGATCTATGAGGAAGGGGAGAGTGGGAATATGATTACATGGACCCCAACTGACCTCAACCCAGAATCATATCAGGTATTTAGAAATGGAACGTCTGTTGACTCAGGACCTTGGTCTGGTTCTACGGTTTCTATAGTAGTGGATGGACTGTCAGTGGGATTCTATAATTATACGCTCAGTGTAGTTGATTCCTCTGGAAACATTGCCACTGATACTGTTACAGTCCTTGTAACTCCTCTCCCTGACACAACAACGACTACTACCACTACAACGACGACGACCACCACTACAACCACTACAACAACTTCGACAAGCACAACCTCGGAAACTTCAGCATCCTCCACAGATACCACAACTAGTACTATTGTGTTCGGTGGCTTCACCGTGATAATCATAGGGTCTATTGGAGCAGGATTCGGTCTGGGTGCCGTGCTGGTGTTGATAATATTTCGAAGACGTTCCTAATCTGATGGAGGGTGACCAAGCGGCAGAGACTTATAACCTCTCAATACGAGGCCTTCACAATTGTTGAGGTTTTTAACAATGTCAAAAAAGTTAGGACAGTTGGATCTAGTTTTTGTCGTTGACAATACTGGTTCAATGGGTCCCTATATTGAACAAACAAAATCAAAGATTCTAGAGATTATTCGCACAATTAAGAAAGAGGAACTTTGTCATAGATTAAGAATCGGATTGGTTGCATACCGCGATCACCCACCGGAGGAGAATACTTGGGTAACACAGAAGTATGAGTTGACCTCCGACACTCAAAAGATTGAGGAGAACGTAAAAGAGATGTTGGCACATGGTGGAGGTGATGGGCCAGAAGCTGTTTCAGCTGCAATGAATATTGCTAATAGAATGGAATTCCTCCGAGATGCAGCGAAGGTCGTTGTTCTCGTTGCTGATGCACCTCCACACGGTGTTGAAACCGGTGATCGTTGGCTTCATGGCACTCCGGATGGAAGTGATTGGAAAAAGGAATCCGAAATAGCATATGAGAAAGGAATTGTCTATCATATGGTTGGATGCTATCCAGAGATAGCAGGTTACCAAAAAGCTGTGCAAACATTCCAGAAGATTGCCAAGGACACCGAGGGCATATTCTTCCCTCTAACAAAGGCTGAAGAGCTTGTTAGTTTAATCACCGGTGTTGCAACAGAGGAGATTGACAAGATAGCAATTCAAGCCGAGATCCTGAAAGAGCTCGGTGTTAACATGGATGAATTTTCAGAAGAAGCACTCACTGAGGAGAAGGTACAATCTCTCTTTAGCAGTATAAAATCGAAAGGAATGACAAAACGAGCCTATCGTGCAGCTCCTTCCAGTTCTCCATCTGCGGCGGCAGAGTACGCCGTCATGGAAGAGGAAGTCAGTGAGGACGACGTTAAAGAGGCTCTACGCCAATTGAAGAAGAAATCAGAATAGACTTTTCAGCCAGTGGCGGCAATTCCGCCACTGGTGCGTCTTTTTTCTATACAATCCGAACATGTGCCTGCCAGAGGCTCACCAGTGCTTTTTCTTATGGAATTCGCAAGACAAATCATTTCCCCCAACATTTGGCGAAGATCGCATATTCCAATCCCAGTTGTATTTGATACAACGGTATGGTCAACAGAACCGCACCAAGTGTTCACATTTTGCCTAATACAGTTCTCAACAAACTCCATACCCTGTTTCACCTGTTGTGGTCTGACCTCCAAGTGTTTCATATCCAAATGAGTTCCAACCAGAATTACACTTGTGTATGGTTTCAAAAGGCCCTTCATTAGTCCAACTTCTATCCACTGTTGAAGGTCTGCGAACGTCTGAAAATCATTGACCTTATACACAAGGAGCATAGCTGCAATCTTCTGCATATTTGGCATGAAGGAGAATGTTTCCAGTACTTGGTCAAAGGTACCAATCTTTCCTCCTTGCTCATTTTCCTGTTGTCCAGGCGGCACATACAATTGCATTGAGATGATTTCATCCCCCTCTTTGCAATGACAGCTTGAGAACTCGAACTCCATATTCACTGTCTTCTTGATTTCTGCTGTGCACTCAACGAATTCTTCACAATCAGCGAATCTGGATAAGGCTCGAGCAATGGCAGTCTTACCTGTGCCTCCATTACCCATAGGAAATACTGAGCCTGTTACAGTCATCTTACACACCCTACACTGGTCGAGAATTTCCATGCGATCTGTACTCAAATGCCTCGTCGAGTTTCACTGGAATCTCAACGAGACCATCAATACAAACATGACGAGGATAAACAACAATCATCCTTGAGCCCATTCCACTCTGCAATTCCACACCTCTCTCAAGGTTATCTGCGTGGCTGCTTACAACTCCCGCTAAACTAAAGGAGGTTTTTTCATTGCAGATATTGCACTTCACAGCATATCTTGATGATACGAATTTTCCCATTGGTGGTGATAATCCAGTATGTTCTTTGAATAACTTGAGTGCGTCATCAAATGAAATCCTCTTGCCCACAACACCTTCCCAAAGATGGAGACTGATTATCGAAACAAGCACCACGTAGAAAGCTCCTCCAAAGAATACTAATGCGACCAAAAGTTCAGAACTAATCGGCAAAACTAGCACGCCAAGAATGAGCATGATGTTCATTATATAGCCCATTAGGAATGCCCCAATGAAACCGACAAGTACCCAATATCTTCTGTGAAGATTTAATGGCCGAAGCACACTCACTGTCCGAAGTGTTAGAATAAGACCAACAATGAGGCCCAACATTCCGGCAAATGTAACTCCCAATTCGATAATCTGCATATAATGTACATTCACAAGAGTCGATTTAAGGATTGTTTGGCTTAATCGAGGGTTGCTTTCCCAAATGGGTTTTCAGAATGTCACTAATCATACTTGCGGATAGCAAATCATCGTTTCCTTTATCCTTATTTGGTTACAGAAGCATGTCAGCTCATTCAAACATTGAATCTAACTGTCAGCCTGTCCTTTTCATAATGATGATTACTAAAATTATAGCCATAACTACTCCTGCAAAGCCAATAGTCAATACAATTAATCCCATGGGGACTTCTGTTGTCGATGGCTCCGATGGTGTTGTTGTTTCACTTGTTGGAATCATCTCCACCACCCATTGGAATCGTAGTGATTATCTGTTTGCCCTGAACCTGTTTCTGGTCGACACCATACCATCTGTCCATAAACGCCTTGAACTGAGCAGTGAGGTTTCACCAGTAAATACCAGTGAATTGGTGTACCTAGAATTCAGACAACTGGTTACTCAATCAAAACAAGAAGTTGCTCTATGTCGCCCTCATGGTGTATCGAATCCGATAGAGTATAGCTGTTTTCTTGGATTCGTATTAGAGTAGTGTGGGGACACGCGTACACATATAACTAAAGCATACAGCAAAGTGATGAACTTGATTTAGTTGTAGGACCTGCAAATAGAGAGGCTACGCCTAAGTTAAGTGACTCTTCAGGATTCTCACGATTTATTACCCACCAATGAGAGAAGAAATTGCAGATATTGAAGTCATCTTCCAACAATTCAGTACAACAAAAAGTGCTATGAGGCAGTGATGCTTCTAGTAGGTTCAAAAATGAGAGATCTTGTTGAGCAAACTGGTGACTTCATTGAAGCTGGCGAGGATCAGCATAGTCAAGAATACAAGCTATTGGACAAGGCTACTATCAACCTATTCTTGCAGATTCATAACGAGGCTAGGCAAATAAGTAACTATAGTCCGAAGTACAATCTGACAAGAAAAATCATGCA
>CAYMLT010000277.1:0-4833 GCA_964391265.1 uncultured archaeon | reverse complement strand
CTCTCCATCTGGTCACAGCCCCGGAGACGAAGAGAATCGACTCATGTATTGTATACAATAAATGAATATCATTCTACTTCTGGAACAGGATATGTACTGCATTTTTGTGCATTAGCTACGTCTTCGATAGCCAATAATTACAGGAACAACGATACCGAATGCAATGCCACCAGATGATCTCGCAAAGTTCTGGCTAGCTTTCAATTTGTACTCTCAAGTGACCGGTTGAATTCTCTCCAACGCCAATGCTTTTAACGAGGTTATTTTGGCTCAGGCTCAGTGGTCGACCATGAAACGAATACTTGTTACAGGTAGCTATGGGCAGATTGGCACGGAACTTATTGGTGCCATGCGGAAAAAATATGGGGGCGAGAATGTCATCGCAACCGGAAGAAAAAAGCCTCCAGCCATCCTAAAGAAGGATGGTCCTTACTTGCAACTCGATGTTCTTGATACAAATCAGCTTCAGGCGATGCTTGTTGATCAGGATATCGATATCGTCATTCATAATGCATCATTGCTTTCAGGCACTGGAGAGAAGAATCCTCAATTGGCTTATAGGACCAACATTGAAGGAGCCTACAATGTTCTAGAGGCAGTGAGAATTCTCAATCTTGACCAGGTCATGATTCCAAGTTCAATTGCAGCCTTTGGGCCTAGTACACCCAAGGAAAACACCCCCAACGATGTGATAATGCGACCGACCACCGCATACGGTGTTTCCAAGGTGTTTATTGAACTCTGGGGCGAATACTATGTGAAGCGCTACGGTATGGACTTTCGTTCACTTAGATACCCTGGAATTATCAGCTCTGAAGCTCTCCCCGGCGGCGGAACAACGGACTACGCTGTAGAGATCTTCTATGAAGCGCTTAAGAATAAGAAGTACACATCGTTCCTAGACAAAGGTACATACCTTCCTATGATGTACATGCCTGACTGTATCAAATGCACAATGGACCTTATCGAGGCTCCAGCTGAGAAGCTTATTCACAGGAGTTACAACATAACCGCAATGTCATTTGCTCCAGAGGAGATAGCTGCTGAAATCAAGAAGCACATCCCCGAGTTTGAGATGTCTTATGAGCCTGACTTCAGACAGGCGATTGCTGAAACTTGGCCAAAGTCTCTTGACGATAGCGCTGCACAGAATGAGTGGGGCTGGACACCAGACTATGATCTTGCAGCAATGGTCAAGGATATGCTTGAGAATCTCTCGAAAAAACTAGGTGTCAAATACTAATTACGAATCAGTGAACCCTCAATGGGTTCACGCTTCATTCTTTTTCATTATTCCTCCTGGCAATGGCGAAGAAGATAAGAGCATATACTCAATTATTAGAGCGAGGATTTTTCCATGGCTAAGAATAGAGGTACTTGTGGTCTCTGCTTGGTGATAATCATCATTCTTCTTCTCTGGCTTGCTTGGCCTTTCCTCAATCCAAGCATTGAATCAAATCTGTCCCATCATATGCATGGCAAACTGACTGGTCAAGATGCTATCAGTGATTCCTCAGTGTATGGAGTTGGTGGAACTGACCTAGGTATTATTGTGAAACACAATAGCCAGTACTGCTTCCTATTTGGTGACACATTTTCATCAACAACGTCGATGACTGGAAATTGGAGAAGCAACACCATGGCCATTTCAGAAGACACGGACCCTTCTGATGGAATCACAATCGATTCTTGGATTTTGGAACCAGGAACTGCATTCGCAAAGGAGTTGATTCCTAGCCTTAAGGTCGACAATGTGGAGAAGACATGCATTCCTACTGCAGCTTTGAGTCTGAATGGTAATCTCTACATTTACTACATGTCGGTACGTCATTGGTCCGATACAGGAGGACTGTGGACCTGTAACAACGCTTCTATTGCAGTATCACTAGATGACGGGCAAACCTTTTCTAAGATGTCGAATATTTCGTGGGATGGAGATAGCAACTTTGTACAATTTGGCACTGCACAGCCATATAGCGAATCCGATGATTATCTATATTTGCTAGGCACACCAGCAGGACGCTTTGGTTCATGTTATCTATGCAGAGTAAATTTTACTCAAATACTCAACATCACTGCCTACAATTATTTCTCAGGTATCTCCTCAGCTGATGATGTAACATGGAGCAACGAAATATCTGATTCTACGTCTATATTCCCATATCCAGTGGGAGAGGTTTCAGTTATGTGGAATGATTACCTCAGCAAGTGGACGGCATTCTACACAGACAATGAGGAGTTCTCCATTGTCCTTCGAACTTCAGACAACCTTTGGGGACCATGGAGTGAACCAGTGACAATCGTTGATGCAGCAGAGTATCCGTCTCTGTATGGATCATATGTGCATCCAGATTTTATTGAGAACGAAGGGGAGGTTGTCTACTTCATCATGAGTATTTTCTCTGAATACAACACATTCGTTATGTCTGTGAATGTCAGTTCATTGGCAACATGAATTGACCAATTTGACTCATTGCCATTGAAATCTTCCAAGTAATACTGTAATTGTGAACGAACAATTGGCCTTAGAGAGGTTAGATTTCAAGACTTACAGCACTCTTGGAATCAAAATAGATTTATTGAGGTGCATCAGAGTCTAGAATAATGAAGGGAGGAAGAGGTCGGTTCAATCAGTACACGATTGATTTTGATTGTCAGATCCCAAATGAGGACGGTAATAGATGAGCAAGAAGAACACAAGAATACTAGTCTGTGCTATTGCAGCGATATCGATATTTCTAATTCAAATGAGTCCCTTGTTGGCTCTAGGAAATTCCGTGGCCACTGCGCCAGCCAACGATTATGTACTCTGGGAAACTATTGGAAATCCTCAATATATGGACCCGCATGTTAACTATGAACCATATGGGGCATGGATAGCGTATAATGTCTATGAAACTCTGTACACGTACGAATGGGATTCTAGTAACGCAGAGCCAGTAGTTCCATTACTTGCGGAAAGCTCAGAGATATCAGCTGATGGAAGGAACTACACGTTTACACTCAGGCAAGGCATTACCTTTCATGATGGGACGCCATTCAATGCAAGTTGCGTGAAGTATAACATTGAACGTGTGCTGGGCATTTTTGATGGATTTGGGCCAGCTTGGATGATTGCTGAACCACTCTACGGTGGTCAAGCAATCCAAGATGCTGTATATGAGTACGGTGAAGGCAGTAGTGAGCACATTGTTGCATATAATGCGTGGAAAGGCGCGAGTGACATGGGTACCGGTGCGCTCATCGTACTGAATGACTATGTTATCAGAATTAGACTTGCATATGCATACACACCATTTCTTGCCGCCCTCACATACACTGTCGGATCGATGATGAGTCCCACCTACGTTGAGGATCATGGTGGAGTGGTTATTGGTGAGCACAACACATGGATGGACGAGCATGCTTGTGGAACTGGTCCATACGAACTTGTTCAATGGATACCAGATGAACGAATTCTACTCGAAAGAAATGAAAACTACTGGAGAAAAACTGCGGCCCAAACACTCAATCCCAATTCTGGGTCAATTGAAACCATTCAACTCGAAACCAATGAAGACGTTAACTCAAGAATCCTGAACATTCAAGCTGGAGAAACTGATGGCTGCTACTGGCCTATAACCCAGGCCTACGAAGTATATAATGGCGTTACAGGGGATAGTGGAGATGGTCTAATAAAAACTGATAACCCGAATCTCAAAGTATGGTGTGGGGAACCAACCTTCAGCACCATGTTCCTAGGATTCAACATGAATCCAACTTACAGCAAGTCCGGAGTTCTAGTACAAAGTGCATTTACAGACATCAATGTTAGAAAGGCATTCTCATATGCCTTCGACTACCAGGCTTTCATTGACAACGCGGTCAATGGATTTGCCATTCAACAACAGGGTCCGATTCCACAAGGCATGTTCGGTCACGATGATAACTTGTTCATGTACAACTATAATCTTACCAAAGCACAGACAGCTTGGAATGCAGCTATGACGTCTGGTTTAGATGCCATTTGGGCCAATACATCCTATGAGTTTGTGGTGTACTACAATTCAGGGAATACTGTCCGAGAAGCCGCATGCCTGCTTATCAAGGACGGCATTTCAGACCTGATGGCAATGCCAGGGACAACTCAACCAAGCTCATCTTTGACAATCACCGTTCAGGCACTTGAGTGGGCGAACTACCTAACCATGATACGAAACAGGCAGTTGCCCATCTATTTCTTAGGATGGTCAGTTGACTATGCTGATCCAGACACCTACATCGGTCCATTCGTAAAGAGTACTGGTACCTATCCGCTGAGGATTGGACTAGGTATCTCTGATAGTTGGGATGCAGCAGAAGTCGATGGTTGGATTTCAGAAGCAGCACAGGAAACAAATATAGCTACTCGACAGGCCTATTACTATGACATCCAAGAAGCTATAGTGGATCAAGTTGCGTACCTCTGGTGCTACCAAACAACGAATTTTCACGTAGAACATGAGAGAATGAGCGGCTACACATTCAATCCCATGCACGAGGTATACTTTTACAATCGTTGGAAAGGAGATGGTGTTACAACAACTACCACAGTAACCACCACTACTACTACAACGGACACTACTACAACCACTACAACAGATATGTCTTCAACGGGTACTTCAACTGCAACAGACACAACAAGCGGTTCAACAAATGGTACACTAGACTTCGATTTTACTTTGATTAGTTATACGATCACAATTGGATCCGCTATGGTAATCGTTGTCATTGCAATAGTGATATGTAGAAACCGATCATCATATCCAACATACGGCTAGAACGATTGGGACAGCTGAATACATACTGGCGGTT
>CAYMLT010000276.1:4616-4836 GCA_964391265.1 uncultured archaeon | reverse complement strand
CACTAGTGTGAAGTCATTTGGATAGTATCCGATTGATAAATGCGAAGACATGTGGGTAAGCATCTTTCCTTGTAGGATGACAAGTAATGACATGTTCAGCCCCTTTAATGAAATAAATTTCTTTATCTTGTGAAGCTATACTATCAAAGACATATTGACCATTGGATGGATCTATCGTTTTATCCGCACCTGATTGGATTACCAAAGTTGGTATCCTTAC
>CAYMLT010000276.1:0-4606 GCA_964391265.1 uncultured archaeon | reverse complement strand
AGCTTCAACAATTCATGAGCTGCAACAAGAGAATCCCGATCATATTTTGTTCTTGGTAGGTCATACATTTTTGGGATGTACGAGAGGTCCACCCTCTTGAACTTGACAATATGTTTCAGAATTGGAAGTAATCTATAAACACCTCCACCAATATCGATTGCTGGAGAGAATACAACTATCCCATCAATCCCTTCCTCAAGGGACGCCAATCGTAGCGTAAGCACTCCTCCCATTGATAATCCTGCAACAAAAAGGTGTGAAGGTTCCCATGACTTGACAAGATTTAGTCCATCTAGAACTGATTCATAAAAATCGTGCCAAGTCTTTGTCGCCAAATCCTCCGGTGTTGTTCCATGGCCCGCCACCCGGACTGCAAAAGACGCTATGCCATTGGACTCCAATTCTTGTCCTAAACTGGCTAGCTCATCAACATCAGCGCCAAAACCATGTATCAAAAGAAATGCTACATTGGCTCCATCAGGCCGACGAATGATGCCATCCACCTGCGGAGTCAATGTTGGTGACCTCGAAACGAATCTATTGGACTGCTGTTTCGTACTCGGTTGCCTTAGGAATAACCTCGTCTTTAACACGGGTAAATCTGAATCCAGCCTTTACCATCCCCAATCTTACACCGGCCATAAGCCAGCCTATCGACAAAAGGATTTCAAGTCCCGCGATGAGAACAACCATTAGTGTTATCACTCCGGCCATCTCAAGGGCAGTCGTTTGAAAGCTTGAAAATGTTCCGAACACTATTAGAGCGATTATTCCGCCTAAGACCATTCCTGCAATCGCACTCATTCGGATGAACATTCCTTCAAATGCATGCCCTGAGTCCTCTACAAATCCTGCTAATCCAAGATTGAGCGAAAGCATCAGTACAAAGCTAATGGCATACAACGCAAGGAGAATTGCGGCAGCAGTTAGTGCCTCATGGGAAATGCCCTTGTACGCTAGAGCAACAATAGGAATTAGAAACGCAAATAGTAGAGTGATTCCACTGATTACATCTTTATTGCTTGACTCACGGCCATGACTAAAACCTACTACTGCAACATTTCGAATTATCAGAGCCAGCATCGGTAGGATAAAGATGGTAGCCGCTTGAACTGCACTTGGAAACTCAGGGAACAATGTTACATTGTACCATCTATTTGTAGGCCAGATTCCGGCAGGACCGCTTCCAAAACCTCCAACCATGAATAGGAGGAAGATGATTGAGAAAACCATTGTTACAATCACAGAAAGAATGGGTTGTGAATAATACCCAAATCCCCTTATCTTGAGTTCAAACATGAGAAGAATCTGAGACATAATAATTGCGAAAAACGGTACAATGACAAATGATGCTATTGACATCGGATGAACAGAGATCATTATTGCTGTGGCAACAAGAGGCAACCCAGTTATGATATCAGTACGGCCAATGTGCACAGCTCCAATCAAGAATAGTACACCTGCGATACTCCAGGTTATCACAATGCCCCAAGTATCAGCTGCAACCGCATTCGTTGTCCATTCAATTGCAGCATAAATTCCGACAGCCGCTAGGAATGCTGTGAAATACTTCACCCCTCCAGATATCATATCTCCCGTCAGATTTGCATCTGCAAGCGTCTTCTTGCCTAGTCGAGGTCCTTGCATCACCCAGAAGAGAAGAGCCATCGCAAATGACATCACATAAACTGTGTTCATGCTTCCAAACGGTATCCACATCAGACCCGACGGTGTTGGTTGGATATGAGCTATTGCGGAAATTCCACCCTAACCTAATGTTATTACACCCGAAAGTCCAAATGCTAATTTTGCTTTTTTTGTACTTCTTGAATATTCTCTAATCGACTCTAGTGGACTCCACCAGAAGAGAAGTACGAAAAATTGACCCATTATCAGCATGAGATAGGCTAGGGCTACAATTCCTTGTCCGAAAACAATGCCCAATGCAAGAACTGGGAAAAAGAATCCGTTAAGAATTGTTGATACCAATCCGACCCAACTCTGAGTAGAGTCAGTGAAGATGGTATGATAAATCTGCCAGAATATAACAAAGAATGCAGTGATTGCTGCACTATATGACACTAGTGTACCAAAGGCTGACGGTCCCCATCCTGCCGTTACAACCAAAAATGGATAATATAAAATCCCAATTATGGCAGCAAGCAATCCCATTTGAGGAAATGATGAGCCCAGCTTTATTCTTAGCTCTTTTGCACCAAAAGATTGGATGAAGAGACCAATGCCGAGAATGAGAAACATTATTGGGTCTCCAAACGTTGTCCCATTAAGATGGAATAGCGTGTTGGTGTTATTAGCAAATACTAGTCCATAAACACCTGCCAATATTCCGAGAATCGCTCCGATTCCAGATATTTTTCCTACAGGATCATATGGTGTGCCATCACGCTTCTTTTGGGAGAATACTCCGGGTATGGTGAAATCCTCAGACATGACTAAATTCCTCTCTGTGTAAGGTCACAATCGAGAGCGCTACGATTCAGGAGGGTATATATCCGTATCGGAGTGCGCTCACAGACTTTTTGTCTTACACAACCGCACTAAGTAGCTTTCGCTTTTGGTAACCAACAATAGTATAAGGTACTTGAAACACATACTTCTGCGTGAACACTATGGCTGCTGAATTTGAATTATATGTCAAGGGGGAAAAAATCCCGATAAATGAATTTGTAAGCAACGTAATTCATGATTTTGCATTTGCTATTATCAAAAATCTACATGGCATTGAACTAGAGAAGATTGCCAAGATCGAAATTTCCTAGCAAAACTCCAAGGAAAAAAATATGATGAGCTATGAGTGCTGGAATAAGAGAATTCTCTGGATTAATCTTAGCTCTGGAAAAACCTCAATAGAGGACCTTCCAGAGCAGGTGTATTCAATGTACATTGGTGGAAAAGGATTAGGTGTGTTTCTACTATACAAGAATTTAGAGAAAGGAATTGATCCTCTCGGTGCTGAAAACATTCTCATTCTTCTTAGTGGACCACTGCAAGGATTGGCTGCTCCGAATGTAGGTCGATGGTCAATCGTTACAAAGTCCCCATTGACAGGAATATTCCTTGATTCTCATTGCGGCGGTCCAACCGGTAGAGACATTAAAAGAGCTGGATATGATGCTGTATGCATCAAAGGACGAGCAAATGCTCCGACCATTCTTTTGATAGATGATGATATGGTAGAATTCCATGATGCTACTGCCTATTATGGCAAAGGTGTCTACGAAACAACAACTCTCTTACATAGAGAATATGGCAATGATTTTTCGGTGTATACTATAGGACCAGCAGGAGAGAATCAGGTACTTATAGCAACTGCAAGCTGTGAGGTTGCGCATCAGACCGGACGTGGTGGTACCGGTGCTGTGTTAGGATCTAAGAATCTCAAGGCAGTAGTTGTAAGAGGTTCAAAGGACATTCAAGCTCATAATATTGATGCAATCCGCGAAGTCAATAAGGAATTCAATGATGCATGGCTGAAGCTGGATATAGACTTCAAGAAATACGGTTCGCGTCACCTTGTAGAGATTGCAAATGAAGTCGGGCAATTCCCTGCGTATAATTCGAAGAATGGATACTTTAACGAATATCAAAAGTTGAACCATGCTCTTATGGAAGAGAGATTTGGAGCAGGTGCCCACCATTCTTGCCCTCATTGCATAATGCGATGTACCCACGCATTCAAAATAACTAGCCCTCAAAATCCCTCTATTGAGGTTGAGTCAATGATTGAGTATGAAACCATAGGTCTCTTGGGTGGCAACCTCGGAATCAGTGACCCAGAGGCTGTTCTAAAATTGAACTACATTTGTGATGACTTGGGTCTGGATACTATCAGCGCAGGCGGAGTAATTGGCTTTGCAATGGAAGCATATGAACGCGGAATTCTTACAGATGATGAAATCGGGTTTTCTCTGGGCTTTGGTGATGTCGATGGTGCCATGCGTCTTCTTACAAAGATTACAAAGAGAGACGAGCTTGGTGAAATTCTCTCCAAAGGAGTCCGGCTCGCGTCCCATGAGATTGGGAAGGGGAGTGAGAGATTTGCAGTGCATGTGAAGGGCTTGGAGGTTCCTGCTTGGGACCCTCGTGGTAGATTGGGACAGGGACTGCTCTATGCGACGGGAGATATTGGCGCCAGCCATTTGAGAGGATGGCCGTCCATAGCTGCGCCTCCGGATACTTCGGTAGTACCTCTGGTTGAATCACTAATACTTGGTAGATTCGAGAAGACACTCAAAGATTGTCTTGAGGTCTGCCACTTCACAAATCGAATTCCTCTAACCATGAGTCAGATGATCCGTCTGCTAAACGGGGCTTGTGGTCTGGAGTATAATGCAGACATGATGAATGAATTTGGGCAACGAATAGAAACCCTGGCAAGAATGTTCAACACAAGAGAAGGGATTACACGAGATGATGATATCGTGCCTCCTAGATTCTGGGAACCTCAGACTTCCGGCCCTCGAGAAGGAATGCGTGCCTTTGAGAATGTAGACGACCTACAAGCAGGATTGGATAGATACTACCAATTGCTAGGATGGGATTCTCAAGGAGTACCAACTCAAGCAACTATTAAGAAATTGGGTCT
>CAYMLT010000275.1:0-4838 GCA_964391265.1 uncultured archaeon | reverse complement strand
CTGATGCTGTTGCACCAGAGGCCATGAAAGCGGTGTTCAAAACAGGAATTCCTAAACCACTATGTGGCCACAACGATTGAACGACACTGGTACAGCAAGCAGGTACTACCTGAATGACATCTCCTTCAAGGGCCTTATGCGCATGACGTAGTGCGACCATATCCTGGCAACCTGCACAAGCAGCATTTCCCTTTAGCACATATTCCTTCAATGGCATTTCTTTTGTTGCAACCATCTTGTTCACCTCAAATCGTGCCAAGTTTCTTCAGCACCTGTCTCACCATTTTCAACTGCTTTTACTGCATCAAGGAGTACCTCCTTGATATCGGTCACAGTCATATCACGACCACCAAGGCCACCAATGTAGCTTTTCACAATCGGTCGATGTTTTGTGTTGTATATTGTTGATCTGATTTCTCCAGCCATATGGCCTCCAAATCCGTAAGATACCCCTCTATCAAAAGCTGCAATGCCTTTGACCCTAGAGGCGAGGTTTCGGATAGCATCAACGGGGAAAGGACGAATCATTCTCATTCGGGCATTTCCAACTTTGTACCCCTCTAAGCGCAACTCATCAACTGCGTCCTTTGCTTCAGCACCCATTGACCCTTGTGAAGTTATGACTACTTCTGCATCATCACACTTGTAGCAATCAATTGGGCCGCCAAAATACTTGCCAAAGAGCTTCTTGTAGTCGCGCTCTACTTCAGCATATACTTCGTGAGCGTTCAACATTCCTTCATGCATCCCGTATCTGAATTCTTGGTAGAATTCAGGAAAGACAATATTTCCATGCGAAACAGGATTCTTTGGATCCATCGTCCAATGCGGAGGACTGTAGGGAGAAAGGAACTTATCTACTTCTTCGGGTTCTAAATAGTCGTATGTTTGTAATGTGTGGCTTAAAACAAAACCATCTGCATTCACCATCACCGGCATGAGAATGCGCTCATCCTCTGCCAGTTTGAATGCTTGGATAATTGTATGATAGAACTCGTCAACACTTGAGACATGGAACTGAATCCATCCCGTATCGCGTTGTGACATTGAATCGTCATGTGTGACGTGGATGTTCCAACTCGGAGAAACTGAACGATTTACGTTGGCAAGAACGATTGGAAGTCGAGCTGCTGCTGCCCAATGGAGTCCTTCATGCATCAACAATAAACCATTCGAGGATGTTGCAGTAAAGGACCTTGCCCCAGTTGAACTTGCGCCTATACAGGCGAACATTGCCGAGTGTTCGGATTCTACCCGAATGAATTGGCCCGGCCAATCACCTCGTTCGTTAAGAAGCGCAAGCTGTTCAGGAATGGTGGTTGCAGGAGTAATAGGGTATGCGGCAACTACTTCGACTCTTGCAGACATAACTGCACGGGACGCCGCATAGTTAGCACTCATAAGTTGAGTTTTCATGCTTTTGCCTCCTTTTGTGCCTCGCCGGCTCGGACCATCTCAATACATTTAGGAGGGCATACCTCAGCGCATATTCCGCAGCCTTTGCAGTAGTCATAATCAATGATAGGAGAGCCATCATCATTCAGCGAGATTACCGCCTCTGGACAATGGAGCCAGCAAGTTCTGCATTTGTTGCAGCTATCGTAATCAATCTTCGGTTCAAAAGTTCTCCAGCTTCCAGTCTTACCGGTAGCACCGATTCCTGGCTTAGAGTAGGATGTTTTAGGCATATCAGCCCGACCCTTTGGGTCTGTATTCACTTCATTGACCACAGCAACACATCCAAACACATCTTTACACATTCAGCTCAAAATACGAACAACTTAAGCATTATGATGTAGGGTGTTTGGATAGTGGTGCATCTATATGGACTTCAGTGTCACTATGGTTCAGATGCCTTGTCGCGAAGGCGCTCGTCAGGCGAATTTCAGCAATGCAAAGGAAATGCTGGAGGGGCATAGATCAAGAGCATCAATAGATTTCATCGTTCTACCCGAGCTATTCGCCATTGGTTTTCGCTATGCGGACTACGCAGAATCTGGTCCTGGTATTCCAGGTTCTACTACAGAATTTGTCCAAAATCTTGCAGAAGAGCATTCAGCATATGTAGTCGCGAGTGACATAGAACAGGCGGGATCTAAATACCTTAACACTTTGATCATGGCGACTCCGAAAGGAAAGACACTCACAACGTACAGCAAGATCCATCCGTTTCAGGATGAGAAGGATGTTTTTGAAGGGGGGGATTCTCTGGTCATTGCTGATCTAGGATCAATGAAAGTAGGTTTGGAAATATGCTATGACATCAGGTTTCCTGAACTCACTAGGACGTTGGCATTGAATGGAGCAGAATTAGTTCTCATCCCCGCAGCATTTCCGGACCCTAGGGCTCCACACTGGAACACACTTGTCATGGCACGTGCGATAGAGAATCAGGTTTACGTTGCAGCAACGAATAGAATTGGTTTTGGATTTGATGGGAAGACATACTTTGGTCATAGTCAAATGGTCGATCCTTGGGGAGTCAGATTAACTCGAATAAACAGCGATATGGCAGTGTTCAGAAGCAAAGGAGATACGGACATGATCAACGATGTTAGAAATCAGATTACCTGTTACGCAGATAGAGTACCAGAGTACTACGATACTGTAAGGATTGCTAAGGAGTAGAACACAAGCATTAAGTGAATGTGCCTTGGTGTTTTCATGAATTCGAGTGTGAAGTTATGCCTGACGAATCTTCTGAATCAATAAAGGAAGGAGTAAAGAATTGGTTTGCTACCGAGGGAATCAAAGTTGAGAGTATCAGCAACCCTCGAGCCGAGTTTCTATTCAAAGTGAAATACATGCGTTTCTTCTTCACTGTAGTGCGTCCCAACGAACAGAAGCACATCCAAATTGAATCACAAGTTATGATATCTCCACAGCACCTAAAAGTGCTTACAGCAGAAAAAATGAAAGACTTTCAAATTAGAGCACTTCAGTTCAGTTTTCAGCAGGGTATTAATCTTGGATTTATTCAGCCGCGTCCTGGTCAACCGGGACCTAAGCCTCCGGGGCCAGGTTTTGTAATTTCAGATAGAGTATATGATGATGGCTTCTCAAGCGATAGAATGTGGCAAGTGCTACGGCGGGTTCATGGAACAGTAGACATGGTTATCGCAATTCTCAATGAGGTTTCAGGAGGACCAGGTATTAAGCCTCCAGTAACAGATGACTCTGGACCATCTTATTATACATAATCGATTGATGGTTTTCCAAAAATCGAAACGGGCTGTCACAATATAGGATATCTATATTTGGCGCATAATCTTCAGCAGCATATAGAGACAGAGGTTCGGTAAATGCGAAGACTACTATTGGTGATTGCAATACTGTGGGTACTCATACAAGCACCTATCCCACTCACTAATGGTAACTCAGACATAGTATCAGCAAACAGATCAACAATAATGGAAGAGGTGGACAGTAGAGGTCTATCTTCAATATCTGGCGGGGGAGATTCATTTTCCGCTGAAGCAACAATGACTCGGGAAGTAACGAACATTGAGATTTCTCTCCTCAACAGCTATCTAGATAATAGCAATCACGAAACACCACTGGATTTGTCATCGTATTTGATTTCAGGGTGGAAGCTTGATTCTGTGAAAGTCGATGTTCAAAACATTACCGCCTCAGTAGAAAAACAGACAGTTGGAGATCCACTAGCATCGAATACTGCAGAGATGAATATTGATGAACACAATTTAGATGTTTTCTATGATGCACTTGCACAGGGTATCTACAACAAGCCGTATGATGCGGTATTATTGAACTATAGCGTGAATTATCGCACACCAACATATGATCCAGCAGTTCATAACTATGCTGAATTTGTTGTTCGCTCAGCATACAACGTCAGTTCAAGCAATATCACAGATCCGACCAATGTTGCCTATGTTGGGTATGCTAGGACATGGAGAAATATCAGTACAACAGCAACTATGTTTGCCAATACTACATACTACATAATAATAGATGGATCGAATCTTGTCAAATATTCCGGTTTTTATCCAGACATCACTTGGTATTATGAAAGTCAAAGCGGGGAGTATCCAACGCGTAAGCACAATACAGATGGAGATACCTGGGGATCAGTCCGTCCGTTTGAAGCACTTGCCCTGTATTCGTATATTCCTTGGAACACAACATCCGATTCTGCACTCATATTTCAAAATCCTGTAGAGATTGCATTGACTGCAAATTCATCTTCATTGTCAGGAAAAACATGGATATTCAATGGCACTCCGAGCGATATCAAGACAATTAATTTCAACAGCAGCCAATCTGCTTACATCTATGGAAACTTGTCGCTGACCTATACCAAGACCGTAGCTGCAACTTCACTTTGGGAGGGTTTACAGTCAGGCAGCAATATATATTGGAATGTGTCGTCACAGCACTCGTTTTCTGAAGCGTCTGATATGACACAAAAATCCTTTTCCATAGTAGCTCCTTCCGATTGGAAAGTTACAGGCTTGTACAACATCTCAAACCCAAGTACAAATCACACGACCTATACAATATATGGAAACAAGATTCTCTGTACTGAATTGACCAATGGAACTTGGACTCTCGCATTTTCCGCACATAATTATCTTTCAGGGATTTCGATGTATGACTCGTCAGATGATTCATTGATTCGGTCCTCAACGTCCATACAGACTAATATTGATATCAATTCCACAATAAGAGATTCCGATAGTCTGTTAGTAAGTGATGGATCAACCAATCTCACAATTACAAAAGATACTACTTCTGTATGGGCACCAGCAAATAAAACGCCATCAAATGGAGTCACCTCATACTTGTGGGATATAGATTCGATAACATCTGACAAT
>CAYMLT010000274.1:0-4843 GCA_964391265.1 uncultured archaeon | reverse complement strand
TCACGTATCTCGAATCGATACGAAGCACTTTCTTGAGATACGCTATCGCCTTATTGAAGTCGCCGATGGATTTATAGGCTACACCGATATGGGTTAATGCATATAGATCATTCGGGTTCGCCTCTATTGTCGTTTTAAACTGCGTGATGGCGTCTTGAAACCGTTCCTGCCTCAGGAGAGCAAGCCCTGCATAATTCCTCGCCTGCTCGGAAGTGATGTCATGGGTAAGCGCTTTTATAAAATAATTCAGCGCATTGTCATTCTGGCCTTCTTCGATACTCATGATGCCAAGGGTTATATAGGCGGGGGAAAAGCGGGGTTCGAGTTCAACGGATTTAAGGAGATACCTCCTGGCGTTATCCTCGTCTTGGAGGGATTTGTAAATGACCCCCATGTTGTAGCTGGTGATAAAGTGAGAACGTCGGTTGGGTCCTTCGGGCAAACTCAGCGCCTTTTGGTAATGCTCAAGGGCGATGCGTTTCAACCCGATGTCGTCATAGTATTTTCCAAGGTTATGATGCGCCCTGGACAGGTTTGGGCTTTTTTGGACGGCGTCTAACCACAGGGTTTTATCTGTCTTCCAAGCCAGGTTGCGAGTATAGGTGGCGTAGCCCGATGCAACGAGTATCAGTATGACGGACACGGTACTTATGAGCATCATTGATTTCTTGGCAGAGAAAAATCGGATGCCCTTCACGAACACGATGGCTATGGGAACAAAGAACAGCATGGAGGGAATATAGCTCCGATGTTCAAAGGCCAGCTCCAGAGGGAGAACGGTCGATTCGACGGCATGATTTAAGAAAAAGAAGAGGGTGCAGAAAGAAACAAGTGGCCATCTTCTTGCGTTCCATACTGCCAGGACGAGGAGCGTGAAAATGATCAGGATAGCTATCAGTGTCGTCGGAGGGTCAACCAGTCCCTTCGATAGGGAAATATCGTGGGCAAAGCACAATCGATGGGGCATAGGGTATAGTAGAAGAGAAATATAGAACAGCACGACACGGGGTTCTGTCAGCAACCGCTCAAATAAAGTGAACCCCCTGACATTGTAGCCCGACAGTATCTTTTTGGGGTCAAAGATGAAAGGACCTTTAAGAAGGAAGGCCGCGATCAAGCACATAACCACTACGATTAATAAGACAAAGGAATTCTTCTTTATGCTCTTTTTTGTTATCCCCTGGATGAGAAGGAGGTCGAAGATGAAGATGCTTATGAAGAGCATGACAGCGTTTTCTTTTGAGTTGAAAGCGAATATGCCGGAGAGGACAAAAAAAGTATAGTGGATTGATCTTAGGGAAATGTCCGTGGAAATCCTCCCCTTAAGGTAAAAATACATTGACATGATATAGAACATCCCCGCCATGCTGGTCATCCGCTGGACCACATAGGTAACAGCCTCGGTTTGAATCGGATTGATGGCCCAAAGAACTGTTGCGAGAAGGGCAACGGGATAGGCGTTCGACCCATATCGTGTCTTCAGGAGTGGAAGACTCAGAGTGTTGTGAATGAATAGGAATAAGAATAAGCACGAGAGAATGTGGACGGTCAGGTTGACCATATGATACCCTACCGCCTCGGTCCCGCCAAAATAGTAATTGAGGGCGAAGCTGAGGCATGCGGCCGGTCTGTATAACTTTCCGCTGCCACCCCAGCTTGCAAAAAAGGTTTCTTTGATATTCTGCCAGTTGAGATGGGTCAGGTGTAACGCCTCGTTCTGAAGGATGTTGGGGCCATCGTCAAAATGCCAGGAGGCATCAAATGTGTTGGAATAGACGGAGAGAACAATGACAAAGATCAGGGCGATCGCGAAAAAGTTCTTTCGGGACAGTGACAGGCGCATTTCAGAATCAAGACCAAAGATCTTCATAGTCGGCTATTCGTTTTCGGAGCTGAAAGTCCAATGACAGATAAGAAAAAATACTCTGGGGTCTGGCCCTATCTGCTTGTGACGGTTTTGATAGTCCTTGTCTATCTACCCACCTTTTCAGGCGAGTTTATTTTAGATGACAATCCGCTTGTAAGAAACAACGCCTATATAAGAAGTCTCCATTCACCTGTGTCCTATCTCGCCCAGGAAGATGGCGTTACCGATGAGTGCAGTGCAGGTAACTACCATACGGGTTATTACAGGCCACTTATTTACCTGGCTTACTCCCTGGACTATAGATTGTGGGGGTTGAACGCCTCGGGGTTCAGGACAACAAACCTCCTTCTGCATCTCTCTTGCTGCTTTGTCCTTCTTCATTTCCTCCAATT
Source organism: uncultured archaeon (assembly GCA_964391265.1). Lineage (GTDB taxonomy): Archaea > Asgardarchaeota > Thorarchaeia > Thorarchaeales > Thorarchaeaceae > MP5-2226. The sequence continues at coordinate 2,584 of CAYMLT010000274.1, read as the reverse complement.
TTTAGTCAAGGATCGTTACGCCGCATTGTGGGCGACCCTCATTTTTGCCCTCCATCCCGTAAACACCGAGTCGGTCTCATGGGTAGGTTCACGTGACAACATCCTGGTCGCGCTTTTTTCCATTGCCTCTCTTCTTTTCTACAGTAAGGGCTGGGAAGGCGGAAGCCGTTTGAACCGGATGGTATCAGTCCTGGCATTCGCGCTGGCCATCCTATCCAAAGAGATGGGCCTCATGGTGCTCCCTCTCCTTTTTCTATATCAGAGACTGTTATCCCGGGCAAGTCGAAATGTCCATGAAGAGTTGTTGAGCTACATGCCGTTCATCATTGTAGCCCTATGCTATTTTTTTCTGAGGAAGGCCGTGACCAGTTCTTTCTCATCCCCGGTACAAACGGTAGACCTCTGGCAAAGCCTCTGCTTTGCCCCTTATGTCATATTGTGGAACATCAAATTGATTTTTTTTCCTTATGGTCTTCACAGTTTTGTGATTGACTATCCCTCCAACTATCTAAGCTGGCAGGCGATAGCAGGATTTTGCTACAGCGGGTTCTTAGTGGTCCTTATTTGGAGATTAAGAAAAAATAGACTGATGACATTTTCGATACTCTCATTTCATGTGCTCATTTTCCCCACTCTCAATATCGTGCCAACGTCGGCAATTAGCCTGGTCTCTATGAGATGGCTCTATTTCCCCATGGCCTTTTTGACGATCATATTTGCGCAGATGATAAGGGGCTTCCTGAAAACACATCGCTTTGTTGCAAGAGGAGCTCTTTGTACCATATTAGCCTATTCTGGAGGATACGCCTATATTCTTAACAGCACTTTATGGATAAATGAAAGCATCTTCTTCAGCCAGGAAGTGATGAATTTCAGTAATTATTACTATGCTGGCGGGTTGGCAGAGAATCTCTTTGACAAGAAAAAGTACCGAGATGCGGAGAAATATTTTCAGATCTCTATTGATCGATATCCCCTTGAGGCAAGGAATTACGTCAATTATTCGGCCTTATTGATCGATACCGGGCGTTCAGAGGCAGCATTATCCTATCTGAGAAGGGCAAAGACCTTGGGTATGACCCCTGGTCAGACCGGGCGATGGCTCAATAATATGGGAGTGGCGCATTTTCGTCTGGGGAGGCCGGATGAGGCAATCAAATATTTTCTGAAGGCGGTCATGCAGTGTCCACCTAAAATCCAATACCGAACCAACCTTGGCGGTGCGTATGCGACAAACGGTGATTATTCAAAGGCGGCCTCCGTCCTGGAGAATGCCTTGGAAGTTGGCCCTGAATCGGTTGTCCTCCGGAAAAATCTGGCATTGAATTATATCCAAATGAACAGATACGGGGATGCTGTCAGGGTTTTGCAGGAGATTCCGGAAAAGGAATGGATAAAACATGGTGTTCAGAAAATGTTTGATAACGCACAGAAAGGACTTATGAAATCGGATGGGCAGACAGGTGAGCGACAGCCATAACGCGACCATGACTGTGAGCAGGAACCAATTTTTCTGGTTGTCGTGGACGACTGCCCACTGGGAATGGGTTCTGGCTCTTTTGTGCCTACCCGTTGCCTTTGTTCTTTTTGAGGATTTCGGCCTTACGTGGGATGCAAGTGCTCATATGGAGTACGGCCAAAGGATACTCAGTTACTATCGGGGCGGGTTTTCTGATCTCAGCTTTCTTGAAATGGGCAACATAAGAGATAAAGGACCGCTCTTTGTCCTTTCAAGTGCCTTTGTTCACTGGCTCTTCGGGCTTGCGCCCGGTAGGTTATGGAACCTGCTGATAAGTCTTTTCGCGATTCTGATTCTGACCCCTTTGCCGGATTGGGAAGGCTCTTTGAAAATCAGCGGGGGGGGGTTGCGGTCCTCGCCCTGCTCGATAACCATGGAAAAAAACACCAAAAACGGCATTCCCATAACCGCCATGCAGAGTGTCGAGCGAAGTGAGGGCAGCAGAATATAAGACGCAACCAAAGGACCGATGATGCACCCCAGAACGTTTAAGGCATAGGCCCGGCACTGCGTGGGGACCCTTGCGAGTATTCATCGATCAGTTTCGGTGTCAGATAGCCAAGAAGCCCACAAAACGGGGCGATACTGGCAAGGATTCGTAGGCCGGAAGGGTTGAACCTTGGGTCATTCGTGACAACAGGAATAAAGACAGCAATTGATAGATACCCCAGGAGCTTTGAGGTGGATACAACCCTGTGACGCTTCAAGTGACAACGATAAAGAAATGAACCGATTGATGTTGATAGAAGATACGTAAAAACCAGAGAGGCGAACGAATAAACCCGGGTCTTGAGGGCAGGTGTATACGCACGGAACCAGATGACCTCTAAAGCCATGGATGTAAAACCTGTCATAATGAGTACTGTGCAAACAGTTGTCCCTTTTGAAAATACTTTGGGCAAATTGTAACAGGGCTCGGCTGTCTCAGATGGAAATTCGTCTGATGTGGAGAGTATTAGCGGACCAGCATCAGGGGCGCTGCCGAGGGGGCAGCGCAGTCCCAACAGCGAAGCTGCAGCGGCCATACTGACGTTGGCGAACATAGCGACCATCAGCGTATGCCGG
>CAYMLT010000273.1:0-4846 GCA_964391265.1 uncultured archaeon | reverse complement strand
CTCTTGATGGTTTTGGCATAGCAGACAAGAGAGTTGCAATAGGGGCAGCTGGAGCAACTCTGTCATACATTTCAGAGATGCACAAAGGCAGAGCTGTTACTATCTCAGGGTTGAGAACGTATACATTGGACCGACACATGACCATAGATGTAACAACTCAACGAAACCTGGAATTGGTACGAAATGCTAGAGATGGAAGTACCAGAGGGACCCTCTTCGAAGTTCTCTCTAAAACAGTCACTCCTATGGGGAAGCGAAGACTGAAACAGTGGATGCTACAACCTCTGCAAGACCGAACGGAGATTGAAAAGAGACTTGATTCGGTTGATGAGCTAGCTCGTACTGCACTCACTCGCAAGAATCTATCTTTGAGTCTTCAGAATTTAGGTGACCTCGAGAGAATCGTTAGCAGAGTTGTATTTGGCACAGGAGGGGCCCGAGACCTTGTTGCTCTTCGAAATGCTCTTGCAAAGATTCCAGGGATTAAGAAGGTACTGAAAGCATGCTCAACGAAGATGCTTTTGGAGTCAGAGGAATCTGTTGATACTTTATCAAAATTGCATTCAATACTTAAGAATGCCATCTTGGATGAACCACCTGTTAGTGTTCGAGATGGCGGGATGATCAAAGGAGGGTTCGATGATGAGCTAGATCAACTAAAGAATGGAATCAGTGGCGATAAAAAGTGGATAGCTTCCCTTCAAGCTAGAGAGAGACATCGTACTGGAGTTAAATCACTAAAGGTTGGCTACAACAAGGTTTTCGGATACTACATTGAGATTACACGATCCAATCTTACTAATGTCCCTAGGGACTATGAGAGAAAGCAGACGCTTGCAAATGCAGAGCGGTTCATCACTCCAGAACTAAAGGAGAAAGAGGCCGCAGTACTTGCTGGAGAGGACCGAATCAACAAGCTTGAGTTTGAAATCTATGAGCGATTAAGAAACGAAGTTCAGAAGAATCTCGAAGCACTCAGACAGAATTCGGTAGCGATTGCAGTTGTTGATGTCATAGGCTCACTGGCAGAAGTAGCTGTGCATCGAAAGTACACTAGACCAACTCTAACTGATGGAACCAGAATTAGAATTGTAGAAGGAAGGCACCCATCTTTAGAAATGATGCTTGGCCCCAACGAATTCGTTCCTAATAGTCTTGATATCGGAGATGGAGGCACATCGCTCCTCATAGTTACAGGCCCCAATATGGCTGGAAAGAGTACGTTCATGCGACAGGGTGCGCTTATTGTACTGCTAGCTCAAATGGGCTCATTCGTTCCGGCAAAGAGTGCAGAGATTGGGATAGTTGATAGAATATTCACAAGAGTGGGAGCATTTGACGACCTCACAGCAGGTCAGAGTACATTCATGGTTGAGATGATTGAAACAGCGAATATTCTCAATAATGCCACTGGCAGGAGTTTCGTCATACTAGACGAAATTGGCAGGGGCACTTCAACGTTTGATGGTATGGCTCTTGCTTGGGCCGTTGCAGAACGTATAGTACAAATGAAGGTACGAGCCCTCTTTGCAACCCATTTTCATCAGCTAACAGATATGGCGAATATCTATCATGGAGTAAAGAATGTCCATACTCTTGCCAGAGAAACAGGCGATACGATCATTTTTCTGCACAAGGTTGTAGATGGTGGCACCGATAGGAGCTACGGAGTTCATGTTGCAGCCCTTGCAGGAGTCCCAGAGCAAGTTGTCAATCGGGCTAAAGAGATGCTAGCAAAACTCGAAGACCAAAACCCTGCCACACTTGATGGTTCGGAAAGCACCACAAATGAAGGACTTCAAACAAGTCTTGAGGCTTTGACAATAGATGATCCAATAGTTGAAGTGATCAGACACATGGACCTTGAAAGGACAACTCCACTTGATGCGCTACTCAGATTGAAGGAGCTTCAGGATGACGCAAAGAAACGGAAGTGACTTTCTATTCACATTTCTCGTAGAGATGTTTTCTTAAGGAAGCGTTTGTTTAGAATTTTGTGATGAGTTGGTGGTCGCTGTGGCCAAGAATAAATTCGCTCACGACATGGATGCTTTGCTAGAGCAATTGCATCCTGCAACAGATTCAGAAATAATGAATCAGCTAGTCCCTATTCGCGATAGGCTTGTTGAATTGAACAGGAAGCGCTTGGTGAAAATTAATCACAGTGTGATGCAGGTTATTTGCGCGAAACATCTCATTGAGCAAGGATATTCTGTCAAGGTAGAACATCCTCTTCTCGGAGGACAGCTTATGGCTGATTTATTTGCCATCCGCAAAAAGGAACCTGCAATAGAATATGATATCGAGAGTGTCCTCATCTCAGAGCATCTTGGACTGCCTAAGGATATGGAGGCACTGGTTGTAGAGATTGAAACGGGCTATGTTCCACCGAAAGCGGCACTTTATCCGGTTAAATACAGGGAAACAAGAATGGCAGCAAAGATAGCCCGATACTGCAGATACAGCCATCGCTTTGGTATGGCAACACCTAATTACCATGTCTTACAGATTCCCAGAATACTGATGCTAACGTCTGATCAACGGAATAGGGAGAAATTGGAGAGATTGAAAGAGAAATGTGATGTCTTTTATCAAGAGCCACCCATCCTTCTCGAGTCACTCGTAATGTCAGAAGTTGATAGCATATATGTAATCAATGTGGATCAAGTGACTCTCACTGAAATTCCTCCTGAAAAATATCTTGATGCAATTCTCAGAGCTGAAGGTATCATTTTCGATTGATTCTCGTGGCAGAAACTTTATTACAAAAGTTAGCTAATAATATTTCGGCCGTCTAAGAAGTATGCTCACGTTGGCGTCTGAGCTTGATGTGTTGAGTAGGACCATTGGCACAATCGAATATGGTCGAACGATTAAGACAGCACATGGGCTGATTGACGAAGAACAACATGGAGCGATGAAGCACATGCTCAAAAGTCGGATTCGCGACAAAGACTATGTTGTTGGTCGAGAGGATTTGAGACACCAATGAGGCTTAGACTTAGACGGCTTCCTTGATTTTTGGCAACTTGATGCTTGGCAGTTCTACTCAATGGCGCATCTATATTCCTCGATTGCTTTCGAAACCTCGGGATTGTTTCTCTGAAAAACAACCTTCTCGAGTTCCGTACTAATAGAATCTGCATCGTTTGAAGATTTGATTCCAAGTCTTCTAAACCGGTCGCTCTCTTGTTCATTATTCAATCTGCTCCCTCTGAATCATCCTGCGAATTACCGGATTCAATGAATGGGAGCATATTAATCCTCACGGAGTTCCAGACTAATCGAACGAGGGTATTATCTCTTTTGCAAACTCACGGATTGTTTCCATTCCGGTTTCATCTCGAGGAAGTGACACAAGATAGTATTGGTCCCCAGCATCCTTGGCCGATTCAACCAGCTTCATAAATTCGTCCATTTCCGTGATTTTTCTACCCATCATTCCTCCGGCCATGAAACCAATCTTGTCAGCACGGTTCGCACTCTTAGCAGCATGCAGTACGGTTTTTCTAGCTTCTACTGGATCATACTCACCGAACGGAGGGAGATAAACAATATCTCCATAAGTTCCAGAGAGAGCAAGCATTCGTTTTCCTCGACTCCCAAACAGCAGTTTTGGATAAGGCTTCTGTAGAGGTTTTGGCTCAAGAACTGCACCCTTTGCTTTGTAGAAATTTCCATCAAAATCAACATTATCATGAGTCCACAATGCGAGCATGAGTTCTAGGCCTTCGAACGTCTTGTCAACACGTATCTTGGATTTGTGCCATTCACTATAACCTTCGAATTCTACCTTTGACCATCCTGCACCGATTCCAACAATTACTCGGCCATTTGACAAGTTGTCTACAGTCGATATCATCTTTGCCAAAAGGCCTGGAGGCCTGAATGGTATCGGCGAAACCAATGTACCAAGATGAATCTGTTCCGTCTTCGCTGCAAGGTAGGCAAGTGTAATCCAGGTTTCCATGGTCACGTTAGAATCGGAACGCGACATTGGCCCACCATGCATTTTGCCCCACATGTAATGGTCAGGCATTACTGCGCCAAAGAAACCCAGCTTATCTGCTTCCAGTATCGCGTTCCTCACAAGCTCAAAGTCATTGAACCAATTACCTAGTCCGCCAAGCATGAATTTCATTGAGTTCACCTATGCTACTTACCCTAAACATGCAATACTATCAACGCAAAGGTTGGAAGTGATAAAGGTAATTGGATATGGAATTGTTACATTCTTAAGAAGGTCAATGTGTTAGTAACAGGAACAGGAGAATCCCGTAGTGTTTGATTATTCAACCAAACAGAGAACTTTAGAAATAGGATCTGTGAAAATTGGAGGATATCCCGGCAAGAATCCAACTGTAATGATTCCATCAATATTCTACACCAAGGATAAGTTGGTCAAGAATGCAGAGAAAGGAGAGTTTGACAAACCCAAGACAGAAGCTATTCTCAATAAGCTTCAAGAATTAACACTGAAGACAGGGCTTCCGACCATGCTAGATGTTGTTGCAACTTCTTGCATTGCCATGGATGAATACCTGCGCTATCTTGCAGATGCAACAGACTTCCCACTTCTGATTGACGGTTGTGATTCAGCAGAAGTCAACGCTACAGGCATTATGGCTTCAAAGGAGGCCGGGTTCCTTGACAGAATAGTACTGAACTCACTGACTCCAACTACTGAGGATGAGCTCTATCAGGTAATCAGAGATGCTGGTCTCCTGAGTGCACTATTACTGACTTTTGATGCTAAGTCAATGATATCGTTCACCAAACGTGTTGAACTGGCAGACGAGCTAATCAAAAACGCAAAGGATGCGGAAATTTCCAATATCATGATAGA